>JAVBNI010000048.1:0-39478 GCA_031551645.1 Bacteroidales bacterium
ACCGGGATTTTGCCTACAGCTTCTTTCTGATTCCACCTCGCGATGGACACCATTGCCTGCGGCTAACGGTTGGTCGCTACCTACCCCCGTAGTGGACTTACACCACCAAGTTGATCAATCATGCACGGCACACCAAAAAAATCCCGAAAGTGTACTTTCGGGATTCACGTATATCTTTAATTACAGACACAACAAATCAGTCCCGAACAGCTTTCAGGCTAAAGTAAAAATAAGAGTAAAAACCCCAACTCCGAAAAGTCGTTGCTGCTACCTTGGATATGTTGCGCTTTTGAATCATCTTTAATTTTTAGACTACAAAAATACATATAATTTTTTTCACGTAATCATTATTTTAATATTTTTTCATAAAATGCCATTTTGTCATTAAACTATTGGAATAATAAGACATTTTGTCATTAATGAAAATTCGCATTCTTTAATTAATCATGTCATTATGAGCGCCTTAATGCCATTGCGTAAAGATATGGCATCAATATTGAAAACAAAATAATAACTTAAATGTTAAGTTATATAATCATTAAAATTTAGGAGGATCATAAAATGTTAGTTAAAAGACACAGTAATTATTTACCTTCATTAGTCAGTGATTTTTTGGGTGAAGATTTGGTATCTAATTTTTTAGGAAATCAAGAGTGGAGTCTTACACCGGCGGTAAACATTATCGAAAACGATAAAGGTTTTAAAATAGAAGTTGCAGCTCCGGGAATTGGTAAAGACGATTTTAAGATACATGTTGAAAAAAATCTATTAGAAATTTCTGCTGAAAAAGAAGCTAAAAATGAAGTTTCAAACGACAAGTATCTCAGAAAGGAGTTCAGTTATTCACAATTCAAGCGTACATTTAGTTTACCGAATTATGTAGATGCCGATAAAATAAAGGCTACCCAGAAAGACGGAGTCTTGGTTGTTGAAATTCCGAAAAAGGATGAATCAAAAGAAAATCCAAGAAAACAAATTTCAGTTTCATAAACTGTTTTTTGCCTTGTCGAAACCTGAAAGGGTTGATAAATTCATTAGGTACAAAAGCCGATGGAATCATTCCATCGGTTTTTTGTTTTTTATTACGTTCTATCCACCAACCCAGCCCCTGTCAGGGTCTATCGACCACTGACAGGGCTTCTATTCCAACCAAATAGTGCCCAATGTCAAAGCATTGATATGATATTAGCAAATATTGGCTTTCTTTCTATTTTCATTGGGATCATTTTACAACAATCTCATCGCAGTACATGATGGCTGGGCTTCCGGATCTCACATGCCATAAGGGGCATTTAAGTATGCTTTCCGCATGTACTTTGATATATCGTGCATGGCAATCCATATTGGCTTCAAACGATTGTACATAAATTACCCTCGGCATGGAATCTATCTCGGGTTCATTTGGATCTGTCGGATTGACCACTTTTACCTGGTCCGTATAGTTTTTACCATCCACGGAAACCGCATAAGTGACATATTCAGGCAAAGCCATTTGATACCAGGTATCTTTAGCATCCAGAAAGTCCATATTCATGTATTTGACAGGTTTCACTTCTCCCAAATCAAGAATAAAATCCATATGGCTGTTTTCGTAACCAATCCAATTGTCGAAGCGGACATCCCGCCAGTCTTCATATGAGCCGAATATTCCGTCCGTTAATGATTGAATGCCTTTGTAATTCTTGGAAGGAAAAGTAATGGGAATAACCGTTTTGTTCAGTGAAATAGCATCTCTTGCATCTTCAGTCTTACTGAAAATCCTCTTATAAGCATTCATATAATCATCCGGCGTTATACTACGTTCCCGCAGCCGATTAACGTCTTGTTTTTTTGCACCTTCGACAAACCGGATCAATAATGTTGCAATCTCCGGATTGATCACAATCTTATTGTTTTCGTCGTGTTTAAATAAGCTTCGTGGAGTGTCGACCTCCGTCCGGCTTATCTGAATTTGAGCATACAGAACGGGTAAACGGGCAATCCGGACACGATTCAACAACACCGTATCGTGTTCAACTGCCTTTTCGGCTTTATCAAACAATTGATTATAGGTTTTCATCATATCTGCAGATAAATAGCTGTCTCTTGCTTCCTCGGGACTGCCGAAGATATCCAAAAGAAAGTTACTTTTTAGCAGTGCATCGTGCATCGTATCAATATATTGCCTGATGTAAGAACCTGCCTCGCCATAATAACCGGTTGTAAAATCGTCTATAATCGCGCGATCATCGGCTCCGGGATTCCAAAGAAGCCTGGAAATAAGATATGCCCTCAACTCGGCCATTTCTCCTCCAATTTGACTATTGGCCTGCATGAAAAAAGCATTGACATGATTGTCCGTAAAAAAGTCGAGATTCGATTTTATCGTATGGAGGTTGGGAAACGGGCTTACCAGATTACTGAATTGAATCTCGTAATCCCAGATCAAAATGTCTTTAGCAATTGCACCCCAGCTCTTTAGATCTCGCGAAAAAGCAGTATCTGTTTCAAAAACAGGTCCGTTTCGTTTACTTTCTATATTGCACAGCATGATGTTGACATTCGGTTCCGGAACAATATGGTCGGGCGCTGCGCGGGTGTACCAATAAGCCAGAGTGGAAATCATTTTATCCGGAAATGCCCGGGCTACCTTATTGACGAAATAAATGACAGCTCCACTGTTTCTTTGGGCATCCCCTCCGTATTTTTTATTCAATGCCACACAGTGGTCGCATAAACAAGACCTGTTATTATCACTTTGGCTAACAGACCAGTATTTTAAAGTTGGTTTTTGGTCTATCAGGGTTCTCAGATTTTCGATAAGGACATCGGCTACCTCCGGGTTTGACAGACATAACTGTGTAGGTAACCGTTTTCCATCCCGCAAAGCATAATATTCCGGATGGGTTTTCAGATATTTGTCAGGTGGAACCAACGTATTAAAAGTATGGACAAATAATCCCCATTCACTGCGCGAAGACAGTTTATGCCAATTTGCATATTCGGGATTTCTGGTATCTTGATAAGACGTTGTACGGTATACGATCTTAGGAATAAATACGGTATCATTTGGTAACCCGATGGATTTCTTTTTGGGAATATAAATATATGACGATGTATATTTCCTGAATCCGAGTGATTCAAGCATATCATAAACTCCGTAAAGAACTCCCTTTCCACTGCCACCGGCTATAACAAAATTATTACCGGCTGTTTTATAGACATAACCATCTTCTTTTAATGGATCAAAAGCTATATTCAAGGTTTTTGCGTACTCGGTACGCCCGATATATATCGCATTTTTCCCATGGTATGCCTGCTCACCAATAATGGGGAGTTTGGTGCCGGACATTTCAAACAAATAATGTTGGAGTTGTTGTGCAGCCTTCAATTCAGTCGAATCAGCTTGAGCTGAAATCACTATTTGATAGTTTGCCTTGCCGTTTATTTTCAAGTCGGAATTGCATCCGAACCATAACGGGATGAAAATGGCAAAAATGTAATATTTCAGTTGTTTCATGGCTTTTGTGTATTCAAGATTCATTGATTAATTTATTTTTCATTTTGCGGTTGATTGTATTCATCAACTTTTAAAATACAGTAGGTGTGAGCCTAAAACCTAAATTTAACCTGTGTGAAAGTTGAAACTTAAAGTGTAGCCTCTTTTTGTACATCATCCATGGTACCATTAAAAACTATGGATTACATATTTCTTTCTTCGATGGTGACACGGACAATATCACCAGGTTGCTTGCCGATTTGCCGGCGTATTTCTTTTCTGATACCAATGATGTGGCAAGGAGTTCCCATTTTTATCATACTTCCCTGGTAAAAAATACCGTCAAAGGTAGCGTTGACGGGAACACGGCCTTTTCCGAATACAGCCTTTACGTCGAATGGGATTTCAACATACGCCCCGTTGATATCGGGTACTTTCTTGATCTCGGCATCGAATTCAAATCTGTTATTCATTTTGTATTGGTTTAATATGTTTGATATGTTTCATTTAAGGCGCTTTCATGAAGTCAAACGCACCTTCCCGCAAATGGATGCCATATTCAAGCCATGCCTTCATGCAAGCAAGAAAATTCGCCCAGCCCTCGGTGTTACCACGAAGCCATGCGATCCCTGTTTCGTTGTTTTCCATACCCTTTTCAGTAATTTGTATCAGCGTCGAATTGTTTTCGCGGGGTGTGAGTACGATTTCCACCAAAAGCTCATTGCCGCCACCTCCGTCCCAATAAAAAGAGATATATTTGTCCGGTTCTATCTTCCCGACCCGAACAGGACAATCCATATCAAATTCAGGGAACCGCCATACAAGATTCTTCCCTTCTTCCATCCGTCCCGTACTTTCAGATATGAAGTAATTACTCATTATTCCGGGATTCACAATGGCTTCAAATACTTCCTGCGCCGGTTTGTGAATTTGAAGCGCAGCTTTGACTTCGAGTTGTTGCATATTCATAAATATTTTGTTTATATAAATTGACAGAAAATATCTGTCTTTCTATTTTCCTATCAACTCTTCGGGACGTCCTCGCAAAGCGCTCCAGGTCTCGTCGATGGCTATTTGCGTCACCGGACGCAACCCGACTATTGAGAAATACGACCAGATCAAATTTCTTTTCAAATCGCTTTTGATTTTCCCGTCACCTTTGGGGTAGCATATCCAGAACAGACAATCGTATTTACCCGCATCTTTGAGCGGATGCAGTAACTTCTCCAGTTCAGCCTGCGTTTCAGCAAAAACCTGGATGAAGTCATACGAATGTCGGTTTATCGACAGGTATTCCTTGTCGTACGACGAGTCGGAAAGAATGGCTTGATAATCTGTCGGAGCATTCATAATCAAACTTTTCCTCTTATTGTCAAATTTCAATTTTCTGAAAACTTCCGTAGAATCCATATTTAAAGCGGTTGTCTAATTGAAAAATCTATTATAAGTATTCTTCCATATATATTCGTCACATTCAAATATCTACTTAATCCCAATTTTATGCACATTGCATTAATTCTCAATTATCAACTTTCAATTGTCAATTATCTATTACATCGGTTTCAGGTTTTTGTTCAAGCGGTCAATAATTTTTTGAAGCCTGTTCTCCCTTGTTTGTTCTGATTTGGCGTCGAAATACCATAGGGTATATGTACGTCTGACTGATGGAGACATGGCTAAAAAATTAGAATATGCCGGCTCGAAGCCTTCAAGTGCTTTGTCAAAGGCTTCGATTTGTTCTTGCGAAACTGTCGGTGATTGTGCAGCATCCCACTGGCCGTTTTTTTTTGCTTCTTCAATTTTTACACGACCATGATCGGTCATGCGGCCTTGAGTTTCGAGGGTTGCCACTGTATTCTTGTTCCGGACCGACCATTTGCTGTTTTTCCGTCTGGGTGTGAAATATTCGATGTAGGTACGATCATCGATACTTTTCATCTGGCTGTCAATCCAACCGAAGCACAAGGCTTCCTCGACCGCTTCGTCGGGAATAAGTGTTTCCGGTCCGTTCTTTTTTCCAAAAACCAGCCATATACCCTCGTTGGATAAACAATTTTCAGCAAGCCATTCCCTGAATTCATTCCGGTTTTTAAAGAGCATAGATTCCATCATTCATAAAGGTATAATTGTCTTCATCGGCATATGAACATATGATGATGTAAATATATCACTTTTTTTGATCCATAGAAAAGAATGATGCGTTTTTAACAAAGTAATCTTTCCAACAGTCCATACAAAAAATTACCAGATTTTCCCGTATTTTTCTTTTCTTATCCGGAAATGATAAATTTGCAACTTGTTTATTTTTCTAAAATATATCAATCAATACAGGATGGGCATATGCTACAACTGTTTTATATCAATTGAATAATGTTATCTATCAGGAATCTGCATGCCAATATTCAAGGCAACAAAATATTAAAGGGTGTCAACCTTGAAGTGAAAGCGGGAGAAATGCACGCCATCATGGGGCCGAACGGTGCGGGAAAGAGCACATTGGCTGCCGTTTTGACCGGAAGGGAATCTTATGAAGTTACCGAAGGCGAAGTACTTTTCGAAGGTGCTAACCTACTGGAAATGGCGCCAGAAGACCGGGCTCGAAGTGGTATCTTTCTCAGCTTCCAATATCCGGTCGAAATACCTGGTGTCAGCATGGCTAATTTCATGAAATTAGCTGTCAACGAGCAACGAAAATACAAGGGCATGACACCATTGTCAGCATCGGAGTTTTTGAAACGCATGCGCGAAAAAGCCAAATTGGTCGAACTTGATCCGTCATTGATCAGCCGTTCGGTAAACGAAGGTTTTTCGGGTGGTGAAAAAAAACGCAATGAGATTTTCCAAATGGCAATGCTCGAACCTACTCTGTCCATACTCGATGAAACCGATAGTGGCCTCGACATCGATGCGTTACGGATCGTTGCCCAGGGGGTTAATGCGCTCAAAGCGCCTGACAATGCCACTATCGTAATCACTCACTACCAACGTTTGCTCGATTATATTGTCCCCGATTTTGTACATGTGATGGTGGACGGGCGTATCGTAAAAACAGGGGGAAAAGAACTGGCGCTTGAACTCGAAGCCAAAGGTTACGAATGGTTAATGTCTTGATCATGAATTTTATCGAATATTACATCAACCAGTACCAAAAAGCTCGTCCGTGGGATTTGCCTGATTTTGTTTTTGATATCAAGGACAGGGCGATGGAAAAATTATCAACCATGTCGTTTCCATCCTCGAAAGACGAAGCGTACCGATACACCAATGTCGCCCAGGCGTTGGAAAAGGAAATGACCATATACCGGCCCTCAAATAAGGATTTCGGTACCGAAAAGATCAAGAAAATACTTAACAGCGATATTCCGGAAATTGACTCATACAGCATTGCCCTCAACAACGGGTACCATCTCCACAATGAACCGATACACAAATTACCCGGAGGTGTTATCCTGGGGAGTTTTGTAAGCGTGGTCAAGCAGTTCGAATCTATTTATCGTGATTTTGCTTCAAAGTATGAACCGTCTGATGACGTATTGGTCAATCTAAATACCATGTTGAGTGGCGATGGTTTTTTTGTATTTGTACCGGCTGGTTTCAAACCAGCCAAACCGATACAGATTACCAGCCTGTTCGATGGATCCAACGGTGCACTGATCCAACCGCACAACCTGATCATTATGGAACCGGGCAGTTCGGCCGATGTGTTTGTATGTGATTACACTCTTTCCGACGGGTCTTTTGTATGCAACGATGTTACCGAAGTTGTACTGGGTAAATCCGCCTCACTGAATCTGGTACGCATGCAAAAGGCGAATGACGCAACCAGCCTGATTACCCATACGATTGTACGGCAATCGGCTTCGAGCAGGATGAAAACACATTATCTGTCGTTGAGCGGCGCTTCTATCCGTAATAACCTGACGGTTACTCTTGCCGGAAAACATGCCGAGCACACTGCCAAAGGCTTATCATTTACCCGGAAAACGGAACATGCTGATAATCAAATCCTGATTATTCACGCGTCGCCTGATTGTCATAGCAATCAATTGTTCAAGCATATACTTTCCGACACATCTACGGGTGTATTCACCGGGCGGATTGTAGTAGCCAAAGATGCACAAAAAACATTGGCTTATCAGCGAAGCAGCAATATCCTGCTCGACCCGAAAGCGAAAATGAATATCCGTCCGCAATTAGAAATATATGCCGACGATGTAAAATGTAGTCACGGTGCAACTGTCGGGCAGTTAGATGCCGAAGCTTTGTTTTATCTCCGTTCACGCGGTATCGGTGAAATTGAAGCTAAAAAGCTGTTGCTCCAGGCCTTTGCAGGTGAAATACTTGAAGACATCGAATGCGAATTATTGAAAAAGGAAATGATGAAAACAGTGGAACAAAAAATGAAGGACAACTTTTGATACATTTAACGTCAGTTTTTCATATTTTTGACCCAATTATCCATTAATCTTACATGGTGTTCTTTTCGCGAGAAATGCTCACGTTTGATCTTAAAAACTCATACTCATAATTTTACCAGATGAAAATATCTTCTATCCTTTTATTGGCTTTGCTGTTGGTCTCTTTGGGTATCATCGGATCGTGTGTTCCGGGATCCAAGTTTCATGAACTGAAAAAGAAAACACAACGATATGAGACGGAAAACAACGACCTGATTTCGACTAACGAACAATTGACTGTCAGCAATACCGAACTACGTGCGAACATGGATATATGCAAAAAGGAATTTGACCAAATGGTGGCCGACTCGGTCAAGCGGGCGGAAGCAATTGTTGCTTTGCGTAAAAATACCCGTCAATTAGAAAACCGCTTACAGGAGCTGAACACTTCCATGGATGCATTGAAAAGAGGATCGGAACGCGAAGCTTCTAAATTGACCATGCAGATACAAGGAATGCAGGATGATCTGCAAACGCGTGAAAATGAATTGCAAAAACTATCGCAGGAAATATCAGACAAGCAAAATAATCTGAGGAGCCTGGAACAGGAATTAGACAGGCGCAACCGCCGCATGGCCGAATTGGAACGGCTTGTGTCGCGGCAGGATTCATCGGTAAAAGCGCTTAAAAACAAGGTATCGGCTGCATTGGTGGGGTTGGAAAACAATGGGTTGACAGTGTCGGTACGCCAGGGAAAGGTGTACGTATCGCTGGACGAAAAACTGCTTTTCAAATCGGGAAGTATCACGGTTGATCCGGCCGGAGCGAGTGCGCTTAAAAAATTAGCAAAGATTCTGGCTCAGAACCCCGATATCAGTATAACCATTGAAGGACACACGGATAATGTGCCGCTTTCGTCAAGTGCATCCATGCAAGACAACTGGGACCTAAGCGTAAAACGGGCTACTTCCATTGTCCGTATTTTATTGGATGGAAACAATATTGCACCTGAACGCCTCACTGCAGCCGGACGAGGCCAGTATATCCCTGTAGATGCAGCCAACACTCCGGAGGCGCGACAAAAGAATCGCCGGACGGAGATCATATTAACGCCCAAATTGGACGAATTATATCAGATGTTGGAATAAATAATGATTTAAATATAGAAACAACAAAATCAGAACCACAATGAAAATTTCAATTATAGGTTCAGGAAATATCGGTTCGGCACTGGTTTCCGGCTTACTGCGTAGCAAGGCCATCAAACCGGAAGATATTTCACTGACCGACATCAATCAGGAAGCGTTGGCGACCTTTGCAGCAAAAGGCGTCCATACCACGCAAAACAATACCGGCGTTACGAAACAGGCTGACATTGTCATTTTATGTGTCAAGCCATATCTGGTGCGTTCGGTCATTGAAGAAATATTACCCACTTTGGCTGAAGGTACTTTACTCGTGTCGCTGGCGGCTGGCATCAGCCTGAACCAACTCAACCTCTTTGCCGGTAAACGCCCCTTGTTTCGTATTATTCCCAATACAGCAATGGAAGTTTGCCAATCGATGACCTGTATTGCTTCGGAAAATACAAATCCTGCCCAAGAGAAAATGATTTTCGATCTGTTCGGTTTCGTGGGTAAAGTCATGAAAATCGATGAGTCGCTGATGAATGCAGCAACTGTAGTCGCATCATGCGGTACAGCCTTTGCCTTGCGTTATTTGCGTGCGGCCATGACTGCCGGAGTAGAGATCGGGTTACGGCCGGCTGTTGCCAAAGCCATGATCACACAAACCATGTTGGGCGCGGCAGCCTTGATTAATGAATCGGATGGCCACCCGGAAGAGGAGATCGACAAGGTAACCACACCAAAAGGAATAACCATTAAAGGTTTGAATGAAATGGAGCATGCCGGATTTTCCTCATCTGTGATGCAGGGAATCTTAGCAGCATATAAAGTATTTGATGTTTAAATTTTTATAAAAAGAAGCTGTTCAAAAAGGGCATCCTATATATAGGAAAGATGATGCCGTTAGGCAGCTTGAACCATGTATTGACTTGGACTACGCCGTATTTTTAGTATCAACGGTATTTTTATCACAACCACTATTCCTCCCCATAGCCAAACAAGTTGATTTTTCGAGCCGGTATTGGCTGTTTTCTTCGCTTTTTGGTCACTGTTGAATATTTTTCCGATATTGAAGGCAACGGCGAAGATGGCAAAATCCATCGTAATCAAGCCTTTACCAATGTGACGGAAGCGTTTGTAATGTTTGTTGGCCTTTATTTGCCCGAAGACTGCTTCCGGTTCAATGGATCTTCGTGAGCGATGGAACAAACCTTCTTCGCAAGTAAGCATCTCCCTTGCCTTTTTCTTGTATGCACGCAACTTATGACTAATATCTATCTGACGGTCGCCTTGTGCTTTATGGCACTGTCCGTGCATCGAGCACCCAGCGCAGCGCTTTGCCTGGTATATATGGATTTGCGAACGGTAGCCGCTCTCCGAAGTTCGTGTGCTCGTTCCTGCAAGGGTCATGTGTTGTCCCATCGGGCATACAAAATAATCTTCTTCCTGGTTGTAGTAAAGGTTATCAACAAGGAAAGGATTGTTCTTGTAGCTACGTTTCTGTTCCTTGTGGAAATAACTGTATTTCACAAAAGACTCTATTCCATGCTTTTCCATGAAAGCATAGTTTTCTTCGCTTCCATAACCGGCATCGGCAATGGCTTTGTCGGGCATTTGCCCGTAGCGCGATTCGTGTAGTTCTAAAAATGAGGGCAGGGTTAAAGTGTCGGTGGGATTAGGATAAAAATCGAAGTGGGCGATAAACTGGTTTTCGGTGGATATTTGCAGGTTGTAACCCGGTTTTAGCTGCCCGTTGTTCATCGCGTCTTCTTTCATCCGCATGAAGGTAGCGTCGGGATCGGTCTTGGAGTGGCTGTTGCGTTTGCCGCACGTGGCCAGCTTCTGCTCATATTCTTCCAACTTGGGCAGATGTTTGTTCTGAAGTTCGTTGATTTGTTTCTGTTGTTTCTTGCTTTTATTCTCGCGGTTGATCTGGGCGATGCGCTGGCGAAGTTCCTCCGATTTGATGGGTGTTGGAGGTTCATCCTCCGGCGTGTTGTCCGTGGCAATGCCTTCTTCCACTTCCTGCAAGATACAACGGATTTTGGCTTCCAGTTTCGTCTTGTTCTTTTCTACCGATTTCTTCCAGACAAAGGTGTACTTATTGGCCCGCGATTCCATCTTGGTCCCGTCGATATACTGTTCTTTCAGTGTTAGATATCCCATATCAACCAGCATCAGAACTACTTGGGTGAACAACCCGTTGATGGTATCCTTCAGGTGAAGCGAACGAAAGTTGTTGATGGTGTTATAACGGGGAAATTGTTTACCTGAAAGCCACATTAGTGAATGTTTTCTTCCATCGCACGGGCTATTTTACGGCATGAGTATAGATTGTTCAGGTAACCGTAGAACAATACCTTGAGCAACATCCGGGGACTGTAGCTGCTACATCCCCCACCTTCATATGTACCCATTACCGAACTGATGTCTAATTGGTCAACTATGCTGTTAATCAGACGAGCAGGTGAGCCGGCGGCAATGTAGGTATCCATACTTTCGGGAAACAGTACTGCTTGCCCCTGGTTATATTCTTTTATCGCAATTTTTCTTGACATATGGATTTGATTTTCAGATACAAAGATATGAAAACCAGCCCTGTAAACAAGTTAATTCGTTAACAATTAAGTAATTATATTAACAAAAAGACTGCCCAAAACTTTTTGAACAGCCTCTTTAAAACCCGAAAAAAACTAAACCAAATAGATGGCATTGAGTTATTGGATCAAGAAAATTCTTTACTTTGTAAGACTTTTGGAAAACAGTTCGGCTATGAACACCGGGTGTCACAAACCCGGGATACCCCAGAAGTTTTCAAATCTGCTGGGGGCCGACCCTTAAACATTGAAAAGATGAATAAAAGAAGGATGAATGCAACAATCATGCTTGTCATGTTGATAAGTGTGGTATCATTGAAAGCCGGGGATATTTCAGTGAAAACTTCAAAACGCTATCTCAACTTACCCGTATCGTCGAAAGTAGAACGAGCTGAGATGAGCTTTACGGTCAACGGTAAAACCGAACGTAGGTTTGACATTCGGTTGGCCGCATCCGATCCCGACTACTGGGTTTTCTGCGATGTTTCGGCTCTTAAGGGAAAAACACTGACCATCAGTTATCCGGGAAATGCCCCGGGATTGGGTAAAATTTACCAGGACGACCGTATTGCAGGACAAGACAGCATGTACCGCGAAAAGAACCGTCCGCAGTTTCATTTTACCAGCCGCCGCGGATGGAACAACGATCCCAACGGGTTGATCTTTTACGAAGGCGAGTATCATCTGTTCTACCAGCACAACCCGTACGAACGCGAGTGGGGTAATATGCATTGGGGGCATGCCATAAGCCGCGACCTGATACATTGGGAAGAACTACCGGACGCGTTATATCCTGATAACCTGGGAACCATGTTTTCCGGTTCTGCTGTGATCGATTACAACAACACGTCGGGCTTCGGTAATGGGAAAATACCGCCAATGGTAGCCATTTATACTGCTGATAATCCTGAGAAACAAATACAATGTGTTGCTCATAGCCTGGACAAAGGAAGAACCTGGACAAAGTACGCACAAAATCCAGTGATTGATTCCAAGGCGAAATGGAACAGCAAGGATACGCGCGACCCGAAAGTATTCTGGTATCAACCGGGCGGACATTGGGTGATGGCGCTGAACGAGCGTGATGGGCATTCAATTTATACATCCCCAAATCTAAAGGATTGGACATATCAAAGCCACACAGCAGGATTTTGGGAATGTCCCGAGCTGTTCGAACTACCGGTCGACGGTAATCCGGCAAATACAAAATGGGTCATGTATGGTGCGTCAGGTACTTATATGATCGGTTCGTTCGATGGAAAGAAATTTAGTCCTGAGTCTGGTAAATATTATTATGTAACAGGTTCGGCTTATGCTGCACAGACTTTTACCAACATCCCCCGGCAGGATGGCCGGCGGATACAGATTGCCTGGGGACGGATCGGCCATTCCGGAATGCCTTTCAATGGCATGATGCTTCTACCTGCGGAGCTTACACTGCATACTACCAAAGACGGTATACGGATGTTCAGTTATCCGGTGAAGGAAGTGGACATGCTTCATGCAGAGGAATCCGCCTGGAAATCATTAACCGCCGAAAATGCCAACAACAACCTCCGCTGCTTCGACGATTCGGACGGTCTTCATATCCGCACCACCATCAAGTTATCCCATACCACTAATGCAGGGCTTAACCTTTTTGGCCAGCGGATTCTAGATTACGATATGAATTTCAACCTGGCCAATGGAGTATTCTATTCACCCGAAGATATGACAAGCATGGAGATTACTGCGGATATCTATATCGACAGGACTTCGGTTGAAGTTTTCATCGACCACGGGGCGTATGCATACTCCATGGAGCGGAAACCGCGTCCCGGTAATCGCGACGGGTTACGCTTCTGGGGAAACAATATCGAAATAAATAATTTGCAGGTATACCGCATGAATTCTATCTGGCAGTAGGCAGTAGCGGTGGGCCACCAAGGCGCTAAGACATGAAGATGGAATGACTGAATAACTGAAAAATCTTCACCTGTCACCCGTCACCATTTATCATTATACAGTAATTAGACACAAAGACACTAAGTTTTTTGTGCCTTTTGTATAAATTTGTTAGTCGAATTCAGGTACCGTGATTTGCAATGAGGAAACAGGTACCAGATTGACATATTTGTAATAAAAACTGATAATTTCTCCGTATTTGTATCCTTTACGTCCCATTTCCATAGCTCCTTCCTGGCATAAGCCGACACCATGTCCATAACCCCGGCCATTGAAAACCACCTGATCATTTTCCACTGATATGGAAAAAAATGTCGACCTGAGTTGCCAGTCATTACGGATTTGTTTCACCGGCAAGCTGAAATCGTTTACCGTATAATCCGGTATTCGGCGCAATTGTTGGAAACTGAA
The DNA here is from genome assembly GCA_031551645.1 of Bacteroidales bacterium. Lineage (GTDB taxonomy): Bacteria > Bacteroidota > Bacteroidia > Bacteroidales > UBA4181 > JAIRLS01. The sequence goes on from JAVBNI010000048.1 coordinate 13,955, forward strand.
ATCAGTTACTACATTTGGATTGGGTTTGAAACCGTTTTTAACAAGGTAAACAATCCATTCATCTAAAGAAATGGTTTTCGTCCAGCGGGCATTAAGTAATGATGTGCAATACGGATCGGTTAACGGTATCAGGTATGGCATATCAGTTTGCCATGCATTTTTTGCCGATTCGGTTTCGCCGCCGCAGTTGGAATGATAGGCTGCCAGAATAGGCATAGAATTTTTCTGATCGGTTAGAATGATACCCCGGGTAGCAAAAACAGAGGCAAGTATCAAGTCGCTGTATCGGCACTTTCCTTTGTAAGCTTGGCAATGTGTTTCGTCGCACAAATGAAACCCTTCGGATTCGTGCCGGTTAATATGTCTGTAAAGATAAGTACGGCAAATGACAGCTTTGGCCTTATAGAATTCGGAAGTCCTGCCAGGTCCGGTCTCGGCTTCCACAACGCCCGCGATGTAGCGTTCCTCATCAACTTGATTGACGAGCCGTATCCGGTCGGTATCAGCATACAACCGAACGATTTCCTCATAATTACGTGATTCGGCCGAAGGTGTCGCCGGTTTCAAGCGAATCAATGACATCGAATCAGCCCCGCGGATGATCAGATTATCGTATGAACCAACCACTCCTTCTGTATCGCTGACTATTACTTTGTTGTCAGCCAGGATAACGTAAACAGCTTGTCCGTCAGTAATGGTAAATTGGTCACGGCCGTTTTGGGAAGCAGTCAATGAACCATTATATGCACTTACTACGACACTACGCACTTGCATGGCATTGTACAAACTCACCCATACCGATCGTCCTTGAGCAGATATGCAAATAATCAGAAAAAAAAGGAAAGCGATAGTTCTTTGAAGACGTATGCTGTTTTGCACGTTTAAGTATCTTTAAACAACAACCCTGGCAGATCATATAAATCCACCAGGGTTATTTTCTTCAACATTAACTGTTTAAAATTATAATTTATCCAGGAATGATTTGAATTCGCCCATATCTTCAAACATGGTAAAACGCGGATCATTGGCTATTTTTATTGTTCCTGCCTGGTTCCCGCTAACCAATAATTGTTGTCCTTCAGTACATACTTCCAATATTTTACTGTAATATGCCGTTAGATCAATCTGCGATAAAGTAGCTACGGATACCAAATAGCTGTTTGGGGTTTTTTGCAGGATATCTGCCATTTCTTTGGCAGGGAACGAAGCACCTAAATATAATGTCTGGTGTCCACGCTTTTTTGCCATATAATTGCAGAATATCAATCCATTGTCCAGCCATTCGTTTTTGGGCAGAAATAAGATAAATTTCTTCCTGTTAAGCAATTCCGAAGGTGTCAACCCGTCAATAGCAACATACAACTTTTGTTTGTACAACGCCGAGATGAAATTGATTTGGGCCATTGTAACCGAGTCAGTTTGCCATAAATAGGTTAACCTTTTGAAGAACGGAACAAAAATATTCATGATGGCTTCTTCAAATCCCATTTGCAATACCAGATGACTGAATAATTTTTCGAATTTCGCTTCATTCATCTCAACCATAATCAGTTTGAGATTCTCGATTTGATTTTCCAGGTTATTATCATTACCTTCTGTTAAATGCAACACCGACTCAGCGATATCGGTATCGGACAAATGAGCAATTTTTGAAATCTTCAACCCATTATTGTTCAATAACGCTACGCTGAGAAGTTTTCGCAAATCTTTATCGGAATATACACGAATGTTGGTTGGTGTTCTTTCCGGCTTTAAAAGCTGGTATCTTTGTTCCCAAATTCTGATTGTATGAGCTTGAATACCTGTCAGGTTCTCAAGATCCTTGATGGAATAGGTCGGCATGATTTTGGTTTTTGAGGTTATTAAAATAAAATTTATATATATATAGTGAAAGTTTACATTTGACTGCTAATCACATGTTTAATTTAATTTACTTATAATAAAACACGTATATTAGCCAAATTGTTCAATTTTTTTTACGTAAAATAAAAAGTCCATCACGATTTTGTATGATTGCTTTTTCTACCCGTAAATCCTTACTTATAAAATTATTAAATTCTCGTAACTTTTGGGTTGTTTCGTCCCTGATGAGGGGATCAACCACTTTGTTGTACCACAAGACATTATCTACTAAAATATACCCGCCTGCTCTGACCTTGTCAAATACGGCATGATAATAATCCAAATAATGTTTTTTGGCGGCATCAATAAACACGAGGTCAAAACAAATATCCAACGACGGAATAATTTTAAGGGCATCACCTATATATTGAATAATTTTACCGGTTAATCCTGCTTTTTCGAAAAAATTGGCTGCCGTTTCAGCCAGTTCATCATTTTGTTCGATGGTATGCAACTTACCTTCCGGAGCTAAACCCTCGGACAAACAAATCGCCGAATATCCGGTAAAAGTCCCCATTTCAAGTATTTGTCGCGGCTGTACCATATGGCTGAGCATACTGAGCAACCGTCCTTGTTCATGTCCCGATGCCATTTCGGGATAAAGGACATGCAAATGCGTATACCGGTAAACTTCATTCAGTACGGTACGCTCCGGCCCTAAATGTTCCAGTATGTATTCTTGCACCTGCTGCTTCTTATCCATCATCAAATATACGTTAACCTGCTAAGTCTTTTAAACACCTGGTTGGCGACATCCCGTAAATATTCCGGTTTCATGTCATGGACCTGCATGATCATATCGCGAATACTGTCTATGCGGTCAAACATCAACAGACTTTTTGCGGCCGACAACATCCGTGCTTCATTGCTATCGGAAGCAATGGCTATTTGTCCGGCGACCTGTTGCTGCAACCTTTTCATCTGCATCCCGGTCAAAGCCTTTTTTTTCAGGTTGGCTAATTCACGTTCAACCTGCGTCACACATCTTTCAAGGTTGATTTTATCCGTACCGAAATAGATATTGAATGTCCCAATATCGGAATATGGAACATATGAGGCTTCGACATGATAAACCCAACCGTTACGTTCACGCATCGACATATTCAGCCGGGTATTCATACCGGGACCTCCCAGCAAATTGGCCAGCATCGCCATGGCAACCCGGAAATTTCGATCGGAACTGTCGCATGTGGTACCCAGTATACAATGCGACTGATGACCCCTCTTGTTTACTGTTTTATCAAAGAACGGATGAACAACCGGAACTACCCGCAATATCTTTTGAGAATTGAATGGAATTTCGCCAAAATACTTTTCAGCGAAGTACACCAATCGACGGAAAGATATTTTTCCTACAGACGACAAGACGATCTGATCCGTACAATAATTGCGTCTGATAAATTGTTCTACTACTGTCTTGTTCAATTTCCCGACAGACCTTTCTGTTCCTAACGTATTGTTACCTAAAGTGTGATCGGGAAACAACAGATGGTCAAAATCATCAAAAATCAATTCCGATGGATTGTCTTTGCATGATTTTATTTCATCTACTACAACATTTCTTTCAAGATTAAACGCCTTTTGGCTGATTTTATTGCCAAACACAATGTCACTGAACAATTCCAATGTGCGGGCATAATATTCTTCCAAAAAAGCGGCATGAATACATGTGTCTTCTTTTGTTGTATAAGCGTTCAGATCGCCACCTACATTCTCGAGCCGGCTCAGGATATGATGGGCTTTGCGTTTATGCGTTCCTTTAAAAAGAAGGTGTTCCGCCAAATGCGCTACTCCCGTTTCATGTACCAACTCGTCTCGCGAACCGGCATTAATCATTAATGCACAATACGCTACTGCTGAATCGACTTGTTGATGGATCAATCTGACTCCATTGGCCAGGGTATATATTTCAAATGACGTATCGGGAGAAATAGCCCGGAATGACAATCCTGAAATATTTATTTCAGGCGACATGTAACATCTTGTTTAACTGAACATGATGCAAGCCTTTTGTTTTTTATCCTTAACAAGCAACTCATAAACTAACCGCCATAAGTAAAATCGTTTTTCCATAATAATGGAACAAAAAAATTTTACTATTTTATCCCATAATGACAAAATATCTGTCATTAAGCCTTAATATCCTTTTTTTAATTGTTGCAAAGATACGTGTTTTATCTGAAATATCCGACAATACAAGTAATTTTATATAGATAAAATTTTTCATTTGTTTGAAATATTTTACAACACTGTGACTGTCTATATACTTATTTTTGTTTCATCCTTTATTTTGTGTTTTCCCGGATGCTCACTGGCCCTAACAAACCTGATTCCAACAACGGCGAATCTTTAGTAAAATATTTGTGGGTGGTAAATGTATAACGTCCGCTGGTTCGAGGTATCCCTTTTGTCAACCATTCCGGCCATTGACCATTTTGTATGCCATCATACGGAAATTGCTCATCTCCGATCAGGCGGTTTGGCCACAGGTTCACCACTTCAATTTCTAATTCATTGTCGGTCTGCTTTACAACACCAGTAATATCTACTTGCCACGGAGCAGTCCATACCACTCCGAGATCTTTACCGTTGAGCCGGATACGTGCCATATTTTTCACTTTACCCAAATCCAACCAAGTTTGTCTTTTTTTCAGGTCCGGCACATTAAATGTTTGATGATAAACCGCTGTTCCTGAGTAATACTTGATACCGGGATCCGAATGTACTGCCCAGTTGGACAATTGCTCGAACGTAACCGTGCCCGGACCGCCCCATGCCGGGTCGAACGACACAGTCCAGGGAGCATCTAGAGTTACTAATTTTTTCTTTTCCGGAAAGTTTTTTACACTTGGTACTCGTAAATGTGTTTTGGGGCGGAAGACAATAAAATATCCTTGAAAAACATCAAATTTCAAGGGTAAAATGATTTGCCCATTAGTTTCGGAATATTCGGGCAATAATCTCATCTGTCCCGTCATCGGATCCCATAATTCCGGTTGTCGTCCTGTAACACGAAATTTGCAATCAACAGCTATCGATTCATTGGATCGACTGGATACAAAATAGATATCACAATCGTTAACGACGCGATGCGTGTAACGGACATGGCCCGATGATTCAAAATCTGCCGGAACAGCCATTGAAGCTAAAATACCGGCGGTAAAGTCATACGGCGGATATAAATTGTCTGCCTGGCTCTGAAATTGCTTGCTCCAGATGATTTTTCCTTTTCCAACAGGACGGGTTGTTACGGATTCAGGAACATCATTTCCACCCCATAATTCTCCTGCAAGTATTTTTACTTCCTGGTCGCACGCCGGATAATCAACCAAACTTGGTGATTTTTTAGGAGGAAGTCCAACCACTGTAGCCCCATCATAAACCAGTTCGCGAATTTTCCTGAGCAGCCTTGGCGTCATGGTTTCAAAACAAGGTAATACTAACAACCGGTATGATGCGCCGCCTGGAAAAACGATCTTATTGTCTTTTACTGTAGCTTGGTATAATAATCCGGGAGGACATCCGTCAAAATTATACCCTTTACGGTCGGGAAGCGGGGTTTCCTTACGAAAATTATCCCTGTTCCCGGCGTCCATTTCCTCCCCTTCAAGCGCCGATGCAGGAGCACGAAACACATGCGGAGCTCCTTCCGGCGTCAGGTAAAGAACGTCGGCAATGGTGCGCCCTTGCTGCAACATGAACTGGCAACGGGAGACATAACGGTGATATGCGTCTGCCATAGGCCACCATGTCTGGTTCCTGTCCCAATGTACCCCATAAGGCCCCATAGTCATGCCGGGCCGTAATTTATCGTCTAAGTATTGATGTTGAAATGTATGGTATACCAAACGATTGATGCCTGAGGCAAAAGCCCAGTCCGTCTGATTTTTCATCGATCCGGGATGCTGCATCCAACCGTCTTTGTGCGCTGTAAAAGCTTCGGCGGGCACTACCGGCTGCCCTTTCAGATGTGCCACCGAAGTGCCTTCCATTGCACTGAATGACGTATTGTAGCCATAACCCAGGCTCCAGAACTCACACATCGGGACATCCGCCACGGAAGCCAGTTCAAGGTCAGCCGTAGGGTTCATGTCATATGGTTCGATAGACAGACCTAAACCATATCGCTTTCCATATTTTTTGATATGCCCGGCATGATTTTCCAAAATCAATTCCTGTGAAGTTTGTCGCAAATTCCACAAAAAACGATCACTTGCTTCACGGCTTTGTACGATTTCCCCGGCATAAACAGGATAAAATGGTAAAGGATCATAGTTCCTGCGACGGATAAATTCTTCCCGAAAATGTGCCGTCCAGTTTTGCGCTCCCATTTCCCAACTGTCCATGTGTAACATTTGTAGCCCTCCGGATGGCTTTGCCTTCTGAAAACCGATGAAACGGAAAAGTTTTCCGGTAAATCTATCTAAATGAGCATTCAGGGCAACTGTATCGAATTTGTCCGATTCAAGCCCCACACCCGGCAGAGGCGCCGGACGGGTAACCGCCCCATTGCTGCGGCTTCCGAAGCGCATTACTGTCCATTTCCCGGCAGGAATATCCCAGGTAATTGTCCCGTCAGGTTGCAGATATGTTGTCAGATCGACGATCTGATCCGGTTTAATGGCTGTCTCAGAAGAGGAATCTGTATCGGCATCAAAAACCGGTATATATTGTTTCACATTAGGCACTGAACTGTATGGTTTCCTGTAATACAATGCTTTTTCTTCAATCTCTGTCATTTGCAGATACTCATTTCCAGGTACGAATGCAGCACCAAATTTTGCAGCATGATAAGGGAATGCAAGAACTGCCACATCTTCGTAGAACTCTTCCCATTGTTTTTTTACATCAGGAGTAAAAGCGCCTTCACCAAAAAACGGACGTTTGGGATCCGGTTTGGGTAATCGTATGGTTTGTTTGCCACCACCCGATACTTCAACAGATGAAAAAACCAGATCTTGCATGGACTTTTCCGGTGATACCCATGGCCCGCCACTACCTGTCCAACCCGGCCCCACACCCAATGTGATATTGATCCCCAGTCGTTCGCATTCTGCCACAGCATGTCCGAACATCTCCTGCCACTGATCGCTCAGAAAATCAATGGGGCCGCGTGGAACACCGACATTTACTTCCAAATAAACCAAATTACCGATACCAGCTTGTTTCATCGACTCCAAATCCTTAGTCATGGCTTCTTTGGACAGATTACCATCCATAAAATACCAATATACACCCGGACGTGCAGAATCAGGCGGATGTTGAAAACCTTGTTCCAATCTGGAAAAATTATTGTCAGATAAATGGCAACCGCCAAAGAAAAATAACCCCAACCCAACAAGAGTCAGGCATATCAATAAGTTTACTTTATTGTGTAAGATAGTCATAAATAATTGAAAATTGACAGTTGATAATTGAAAATGAGCACCTTGTCCTTCCAGAAAAGCGCATAAAACCAATATTAAGATGTTTTACTAAAACGACGATTATTTTCTCGTAAACATGCAATATCTGATCACAGTTATTTTCCGTTAAAGCTCACTGCATCAAACAGCATAGAAGGTATTCGCCACGAGGAAATCAATCTTGGATCGTTACCTACTTCGATAATATTCTTCCATAAAGTCAAGAGGTTTCCAGTGATATTCATTTCGTTGACAGGCTTTACGGTTTTACCGTTTTCCACCCAAAAACCTTCGATACCGAACGAAAAATCTCCTGTTGTACTGTTGCTGTTTCCTCCGTTAAACCCGGTTACCCAAATTCCTTTACCCATGGAAGCAAGCAGCTGGTCGAAATTTTTACTGCCATGTTCGCAGTTCAGAAGAGATGGCGACTGAACTGTTGGTTCCATATTCATTTTTGCCCCGTTGTAGGTATCGATATAATACATTTTCAGGACGCCTTTTTCAATAACCGCCCGTTTGCGAGTGGCGACACCTTCCTCATCGAACCAGCGCGAACCTCTGGCCTGCGGGATATGCGGATTATCAGTCAGTGTAAATTTTTCCGAAGCAATGTTTTCACCTATTTTATCGATCAGGAAAGAATTTTTTTGTTGTATGGCATTTCCGTACAAAGCTGACAAAATGGGAGAAAGTATGCGGGAAGTTTGTGTATTATCAATCAGCATCGGATAGATGCCGGAATTTATTTTTTCCTGTCCCAGTTTGCGGATAGTACGCTCGTATGCAGTTTTTCCAATTCCGTTTTTTTGTAATTTATCCCAATAAATAGCAGAATCAAACCAATAAGAAGAAGGACGGGCGTCACCCGCATCTTTCATAGACGTGCTGGCGTTGACGCTGTAATAAGTCGTATCCGATTCCCCTTCAAATCCATTGCTGGTAACCATGTACGAACTGGAAATACCGTCGCCGTATCCGGCGTTAACCGAGATCAGCCGTGGGTCGGAACCATATACCTCCGCTGTTGTATTCTTAATCAGAGCGATTTTTTCATCCACCGTCACTTTATCGATATTGTTATCGTAAGTATCTAATCCTTTGCTGTTGCCTTTATAATAGCGGTCGGGTGAAGGAAGCCGGCGGAATTCATCTTTCGCAAGAAAACGTGTAGCTTCGATCCCGTTGGTGATGAATTTTTCCAGTTCCTTTTTATCCAGCCGATTGGTGGAATACGTGGCAAACCTGCCATCAACATAAAGATGTATACTCAAACCGTTTTCAGACGATTGTTCTAATTTATCCAATTGCGTATCCCTGTATTCGAATGAGTTTTCGGTTTTTGAATAGATGGAAACACGCGAATCGGAACAACCTTTACTTAAGGCAAGTTTCATCGCCCATTTTGCCAATGCTTTATTATCTTGTGAAATCATCTTTCTTAATGATTAATTGTCAATTGTTAATGATTAAGGAAGTTAGTTAATGGTCGAAATAGGATTTATTTCATTAACCATTAATCATTCATCATTAATCATTTTTTATTTAGCTTTCTCCTCCCACAGTTAATTGTTTCACCAACACAGACGGAAGCCCTTGGGCTACAGGTGCGCTTTGTCCGTTTTTGCCGCATGTCCAGGCACCCGGATCGATTTTAAGATTGTTGCCCACCATGGTTACATCAGCCAATGCCTTAGGACCGTTACCGATAATGTTGATGTCCTTGATAGGTTGTGTCAATTTGCCATTTTCAATCAAATAGCCGCTTTTTACAAAAAATGTGAAATCTCCGGCTCCTATTTGTACCTGTCCGTTGGTGAAATTATCAACATACACTCCTTTTTTTACACTCGCAATAATATCTTCTTCCGTGTAATTGCCGTTTTCCATATATGTGACACGCATGCGGGGCATCGGCATACATCTGAATGATTCGCGACGGCCGTTACCCGTAGGTGTCACGCCATAATGCGCGGCACTGATCCGGTCGTGCAGATATGAATTCAGGACTCCGTCCTTGACAATATAAGTTTTCTTACTATCGATCCCTTCGTCGTCGAAATTGATAGAGCCACGGTCGCCATCAATGGTACCATCATCCACTACGTTGATGTGCTCGTCACATATCTTTTTATTCAACTTGTCGGAAAAGATGGAAATATTTTTGCGATTGAAATCCGCTTCAAAAGCATGACCAATGGCTTCGTGCAGAAGTATCCCCGATCCGCCGGCGCCCATTACCACAGGCATTTCTCCACCTTTGGGCTTGACGGCTGAAAATAACAATGCCGTCCGTTCCACTGTTTCCCGGGCTATTTCTTCGATCAATCCATCGGTTAGGAAACCGAAATCCTTACGCCCGGCACGGGATGAATAGCTGTTTTCGATTTTTCCGTCCTGTTGCATGATACATAATCCGGACACGATAGCCATTGGCCGGTAATCGTGGCAGAGTTTTCCTTCCGAATTAAAATACAAAATATAGGAAGTGGAATCGTTGATCGAAGCATTTACTTTCGTCACCCGTGGGTCTAATGCAAAAATGCGTTCATTCATTTTTTGCAGATATGGCATTTTTGCACGGATACTAACATCTTCCCATGACTGGATGACCGGATAATGGTTTTTGAATTTTTGTTCATCCACCTTTACTGGAGGCGTTTTAGCTGAAGCAGATGCAATGCGTGAAGCGGTACGTGCCGCCTTTATCATTTCATTCAGGGTAATGTTTTCGACATAAGCGTAGCCGGTTTGGTCGCCCGATACCACCCTGATACCCACACCGTATTGAATGTTGGAACTGGCCCTGTTTACCGCACCATCCTGGAGCGTCAGATAGTTCGAAAAAGTATGTTCAAAATACATATCGGCATAGTCTCCCCCTTTTTCAAGGGCGACTGCAATCACTTTCTTCAAATCATTTTCACTGACGCCAAAATGGTTTAACATCCCTGGTAAATTTTCTTTTTGATTAATTGTTTGCGATTGGGCTATTTGAGGAAGCATAGCTGCTCCCGCCAAAGCCAACCCTCCTGTTTTTAGGAAATCCCGTCTTTCCATAAATGATAAATTTTTTCTCAAAGGTAAATATTTTTTATTCTCTAAATCAAAATGGTCATAGATGAGCTATCATTTTTGACTTTTATCCTCATCGACGAATGAATTGCCATATTTACTTTTTTGTTTTTACGCAAAAGATGTACTTTTACAGCCTCAAATTATCGAACATGGCATTAAAAGATATATTAGTTATTTCAGGACAGAGTGGGCTTTTCAAATACATTTCACAAGGCCGTAACAACATTATTGTAGAGAGTTTAGTTGATAAAAAGAGGTCGAATATCCCTTCGACAGCTAAAATCAGCATGTTGGACGATATTGCTATCTTCTCCGAAAATGAAGATATTCCTTTGCGTGAAGTATTCAAGAAAATACAGGTTAAGGAAGATGGTAACCCGACTATTTCCCATAAGTCGTCCGACCAGGAATTAAAAAAATATTTCGGGGAAGTGCTTCCCGAATATGACAAAGAAAGGGTTTATTTATCTGACATCCGGAAAGTCTTGATGTGGTATAATTTATTACATGACTTGGGACTTACCGATTTCGAAGCTCCTCAGGAGGAACAAACAGAGGAAAAAGTTGAAGAGCCCAAAGAATAGAAATATCAACTATCATACTTATAAAAGTCGATTAATTTTGTAATCTTATTACAAAATAGACTTTTAAAGGATAAAATATAAAATAAATTTCAATAAAAAAGTGTTAAAATGAAAGAATCCATTGCCATATTAACCGGCGGCGGCCCAGCTCCGGGAATGAATACTGTTGTGGGAAGTGTAGCTAAAGTATTTTTGAAGCACGGTTATCGTGTGATCGGTCTTCACGAAGGATACAGCGGCTTGTTTAATCCTAATCCGCGTACTGTGGATATAGATTTTGCTTATGCCGATGACATTTTCAATCGTGGTGGTTCGGCAGTAATCATGAGCCGTTTCAAACCGACGGATAAAAATTTTGCAGAAGATTTTAATCTGAAGTTTTTTTCAGACAACAATGTCAAGTTGTTGGTAACCGTAGGTGGCGACGATACTGCATCAACAGCCAACCGGGTGGCAAAGTTTCTTGCTGAAAAAAGTTATCCTATTTCTAATATCCATGTTCCCAAGACTATTGATAACGACCTTCCGTTGCCCAATGCATCGCCTACTTTCGGCTATCAATCGGCAAAGGCACAGGGTACGATTACCGGGTCGATTATCTATGAAGATGCCCGTACCAGCGAAAACTGGTTTGTGGTAGCTGCCATGGGACGTTCGGCCGGACACCTTGCATTTGGTATCGGCGCTGCCTGCCATTATCCTATGATTGTGATCCCCGAAATGTTCAATAAGACAGAAATCACTATCGACAAGATCTGCAAGCTGGTAGTTTCGTCTATTGTCAAGAGGAAAGTGATGGGTGTGAATCACGGTTGTGCTATGGTTTCCGAAGGAGTTTTCCATTCACTCAGCGATGCCGAAGTGAAAAACTCCGGTATCAATTTCAGCTACGATGATCATGGTCATCCAGAATTAGGGAAAATATCCAAAGCTCATATCTTTAGCCAGTTGATCGACAACAAACTGAGTCAACTTGGTCTCAAGGTGAAAACCCGTCCGGTGGAAATTGGTTACGATGTACGTTGTTATACTCCAATCGCTTTCGACCGCGTATATTGTTCATTATTGGGTTTCGGCGTATATAAATTATACAGCGAAGGTATTACCGGTTGTATGGTGTATGTAAATGCCCAAGGCGATGTTTGGCCGCTGTACCTGAAAGATCTCCAGGATCCTGTAACCGGAAAGATTCCGCCGCGCTTAGTTGATATCAACAGCCAGCGAGTACATTCAATCGTTGACAATGTGATGCATTACATCACTCCAGCCGATTACGAAAAAGCTAAAAAATATCTGAAAAATCCTGAAGAATACGATTTCAATAAGATATTGAACTGGTAATAAGTTGTTTCAAAATAACAATCTGAAAGCCGGTGACATATCTATGTTCACCGGCTTTTTGATACCAACGTCATAAATCTCTCAACCACATCTGATATAAACGCACAGATTATACCCATACCAAATAGAAGGTTGGTTATACTTATTTCACTTTTAACAAAAATATACCCGAACAAAACCTTCATCAGTATTTTGTCAATGTTCGGGATAAAATACCGAAGATTCATCGTCCATTATTCATAACACTCAATTTTATTCAAATGAAAAGTTTCCCCATCATAATATCCGGCATATTATTGATTATTGCTGCCGTTTTTGGCTTTTGTTCTTCATCCTCTTCTAATTATGGTAGCGGATTAACTCCCGGTGACAGTATCGTTCGATTGAGTACATCACCTTTCATGCCCGAGAAAGTTGATTTTGCCGGAGAACCTATGCCGCTTGAGCTTTTCGATGTACGCGAAAGTCTCGAGAAGGAGTTGATTGTAAATATGAATTTTCATTCCAATACATTACAATATCTCAAACGGATCACCCGATATTTTCCAATCATTGAGCCAATATTGAAAGAAAACGGTATCCCCGATGATTTCAAATATTTATCGTTGATCGAAAGTGATTTTTTGAATAAGGTTTCACCCAAAGGCGCTACCGGTTTCTGGCAATTCATGAAAGGCGCTGCTATTGATTATGGCTTGGAAGTAAACAGCGAGGTAGATGAACGTTACCACATTGAAAAATCGACGATCGCAGCCTGCAAATATCTGAACGAAGCTTACCGGATATTTGACAACTGGACAATGGCTGCGGCATCATACAACATGGGTAAAGCGGGATTGACCAAGCAGGTGAAACGCCAGCAATGCGATTATTATTACGACCTGTTGCTCAACGAAGAAACCATGCGATACATATACCGCATCGCGGCTGTAAAACTGATTTTGGCCAATCCGGAAAAATATGGTTTTTATGTTCCCGATGATGAAAGGTATCAGGTAATTCCTTATACCGAAACTACAATAAAAACTGCAGTGACCGATTGGACTGATTTTGCATTCAAGAATCAGACCAACTACAAAATATTAAAATTCATGAACCCCTGGTTAAGAGATAGTAAGCTCACCAATTCTGCCAAAAAGACTTATGCGATAAAAATACCGGAGGAAGGATTCAGGGGAGAGTCCAAGCATAGGATTGACGCAAAGGAAGCTGAAGAAATTGAACAGGAAAGCGAAAAAAGCAAACGTGAAGTACAGCAGTAAGTAATCGAAGATTGATGATTAATGATTAATGATCAATTATTGGACATTGATTATCGGAAAGATGGCTCATTTCGGCAGGATATTCAGGATGATTAAAAGTATTTCCAGATAATCTGTTCTAAAACACTAACTTTGTCAAACTAATTATCTTTTGATAATGACAGAGAGGTATCGTTTTAAGTATACGGATAAGAAGGTTTATTCGGATAAAGATCTTGTTAAACTTCTAATTACTGGTTCTTCTAATGCATTTGAAGAATTATACGCCCGCTACAGGAAAAGATTGATGTATTTCTGTAAACGCTTCCTGAAAAATGATGCAAGTGTTGAAGACCTGATTCAGGACATTTTTATTCAATTGTGGGAAACACGTCAAACTTTGGATCCGGACTTATCTTTCTCAGGATACATACATACTATGGCACGAAATAGGATACTGAATATTTTTCGACAATTTGATGTTCATAATAAATTTACGCAAAATATCCTTAAAAGTTGGTTGAATGTCGACAATAACACGGAGGATGAAATTATGGATCGTAACTATAGCGAATTGTTGGATAAAGCTATTGGAGTTCTATCGCCAAAGCAGAGGGAAGTGTTTCGTTTGAGCCGTATGGAAGGATTTTCATATAAAGAGATATCAGAAATACTAAATATTTCAGTTCCTACAGTCCAAGAACATGCATCGCTGGCTTTAAAAAAAATAAAGGAATTTCTGGAAAAATATGCTGATATTTATTTTAAAACAATTATTACTTTGTTCATATCTGGCTCTATTGGGTTTGGAAACTAAAAAAATAAACTCAGAAAGATTTTGACGATAGAATATAAGCTGTCCTTTTAAGGTGTTGTTTTTTATCATTGATTACTTTCAAAGACACTGTCTCAGGCCAAATTATTCTTTTAAGTAGATCGTTTTTCTGCTTATTACACTAATCTCAGTTTATTTCAACAAAATCACAACGATCCTGACGTAATTTGTACACAAGCGGATGAAACTATAAAACACAAGCATCTTATAGTTTTCATATCAGACAGTTATGCTTTTTTAATATTTTTTTTGTGTTATACCCTAGATGGTACTGGATGTAGGTGTATATATTATGTGGGCAATTAAAAACAATCTCATGGAAGAATCAAAAAATACTGTAGTGCAAGAGGCTTGGCACCGTTTTCTGAACGGTACCCATACAGGTGAAGATCTGTTGCTCATTCGAAATTCTTTAAAGGATGAAGATGGGATCAAAGAGTTTGATGATATTTCTGAAAAAGAATGGCAGGCTTCATCGATTGCAGAATTGCAAGAAAACGAAGAAGATAAGAGGGAGCATAGATTTCAAGCTGCACGGCTACTTACCGAGTACGAGTGTAAAACCTCTGTTTCCCGGATGAAATCCGGTCAAAATCCCTTCCCAAAATCCCGCCATTTGTATAGACGATATTTCATTGCTGCAAGTATTGCGTTATTGGGTATCCTTGTCCCGCTTCTATACTTTATCCTTGAGAAAACTTCTCAGGAGGTAGTCGTCCAATATGTGGAGGTTCAAACAGAAAGAGGGGAAATCAAGACTTTTTATCTTCCCGATAATACCAAAGTAACTCTTAATGCCAACAGTTCCATCAAATATCCTGCTGCTTTTGTGATTGACAAACGATTGATAGAAATGAAAGGTGAAGTTTTATTTGATGTTACTCCTGATACCGGACAACCTTTCGTTGTGATGACCGGTAAAACAAAAGTCGAAGTATTAGGAACCGTATTCGATATCAAGGCATACGAAGAGGATAATCTGATGTTGATTTCTGTAGAATCGGGAAAAGTTGCAGTAGATATAAGCGGAAAACAGACATTACTTGAGAAAAATGAACAGTTGAAATTTGACAAAACAACAGGAAAGTTATTGAAGTTGAATATTGATGCTGAAAAGTTTATTTCCTGGGTCGATAAAACATTATACTTTAACCATACCCCTATCCAGGAAGTAGTAAACACGCTTAACAGGTACTATCCACAATGGGGTATTGAATTAGAAAACGGGAATTACCCTAATCTGATATCCGGTGAACACGACAACAAAAGTATAGAGGCTATTTTGACATCAATTGCTTATTCGACAAAGCTCAAATATAAAAAAGAGAATAAGAAAATAATTATATATCAATAAAATAAATAACCATTAAAAAAGTCGCTTATGGAAAAATCAAGATAGTATTAAATGAAAAAGTGGTTACCAAAGAGGCAACCACTCCCAAGTTTTATCTCCTCATTATCCAGTAATTGGCGTTCACGGATAATTGAGAGTGTTTCAATGATATTTTATCACCAAAACTTTACAAAAATATGTATTTAAATAAATTTATTATGCGTTTTACGCTTTTTTTTAATTTATGCTATATTGGCCTTAGTTTAGCTACAGCCAATAATGCTCTATCTCAGGGAAAAGACGAAGCCCGGATCAATCTTTCGGTTACTGATGTTACAGTCAGTTCTATATTTGAAGTATTGAGTAAACAAACGGGATGTAAGTTTTTTTATGATGAGTTGTATATGTCCCAAATGAAAAGCGTTACCATTCATTTGGAAAATGTCAGTTTACAGCAAGTACTTGGTCAATTGTCTGCCAACACCGGGCTTGGATTCTGGAAAGTGGATAATACTTATGCAGTAGTACCACCGCATGGGGAGATTATTTCAGGATCAAAAGTGCTTCAGGGACTCACCATTACCGGTATCGTTACCGATGAGTCAGGTGCACCAATGCCGGGTGTGAATATTGTTGTTCAGGGAACGACATCCGGAGTGGTTACTGATGTTGACGGAAAATATTCCATTAATATTGCCAATAAAGAGGTAGTCGTGGTGTTTTCTTTTGTGGGGTTTGAAACTCAAGAACATGCTATTGGCAATCAAACCACAATTAATGTAGTAATGATTGAAGATACTCGTGAAATAGAAGAAATAGTGGTAGTCGGGTATGGCACACAAAAGAAAATGGATTTAACCGGTTCCATTCAGTCTGTGAATCAAAAAGTTATTGAAAGTATGCCCGTGTCTTCTATAGATCAGAAAATTGTCGGACAAGTGGCAGGCGTTCAGATTCAACAGGTATCAGGGGCTCCGGGTAGCGGTACATCAGTAAAGATCAGAGGTAGCGGTTCGTTAGGTGCCGGTAATGAACCATTGTACGTTGTAGATGGAATGCCGTATTCTTCAACTTTAAATCGGGATGTTAATCCGCTTTTGTACATTAATTCAAATGATATTGAATCCATTACGGTATTGAAAGATGCTTCTTCTACAGCTATCTACGGATCAAGAGGCGCCAATGGTGTAATAATGATAACAACCAAAAAAGGGAATTATGATCAAACGAATGTAAATTTTTCTGCTATGGTCGGAGTGCAACAAGTTCCTCAAAAAGGACGTCCGCAAATGATGAATCAACAAGAATTTGCAGAATTTCAGAGGGAAAAAATAGATATAATTGTAAACCAGAGAGAAAACAGGGAGGCAACACTTGATGACTATCCGGAAGCATATCGTTATCCTGAGAAACTGACGAGTAAAGGGACAGACTGGTATGATCTGGTTTTACAAGATGCTTTGATTCAGGATTATAATTTGAATGTGCAGAAAGGGACTAAAGAATCACGAATCAACTTTAGTCTTGGATACTATAATCAGGAAGGTGTATTAAAAACTACCGGATTGGAAAGATATAGCGCAAAACTTTCAATGGATTCTGAAATAGGAAAGTTTATTAAAATAGGCGCAATCATACAACCTGCATTTATTTCACAAAAAAGGGCTGAAACAAGTGTTGATAGAACAGATGTCTTAGGAATTGCTACCTGGGCTAATCCTTTGATGTCGCCATATGATGAGCAGGGCAGATTAATACCATATATTATTTCTCCACAAAGTAAATATCATTCTGCATGGAATTTTGTTAATCCGCTATACCTGTTAGAACAAATCAACCAATCTCAGAAAAATTTTCAGAATTTGGGTATAGCTTATATTGAATGGGAAATAATTAAGGGATTGAAGGCAAAGTCTTCTATAAATACTATTTGGTCGACATCAAGTTATAATCAATATACCCCTGGCACGGTAGGTGGAGCCAATGACCCTCCCAGTGGAAACGGAAAATCTTATAATGATAGGGGGAACACATTTAATTGGTTAACAGAGAATACTCTGACGTATAGCAAACAAATAAAAAAACATGGG
The DNA here is from genome assembly GCA_031551645.1 of Bacteroidales bacterium. Classification (GTDB taxonomy): domain Bacteria; phylum Bacteroidota; class Bacteroidia; order Bacteroidales; family UBA4181; genus JAIRLS01. The sequence continues at coordinate 31,764 of JAVBNI010000048.1, forward strand.
TTCAACTTACTTTTGGGATTCACTGCTCAAAAAAGTGTTAGTAATTCGATCAACCTGGAAGCAAACCCATATAGTAATGATTTAATAGAGACGATAAATGCAGCACAGGCAATCAGAGCATGGGGAGAAGGAGTGAATGAATGGAGCATGATTTCATACCTTGGCCGAATTAATTATAACTTTAACCAGAAATATTTGTTAACCGCGACATTCCGTTCGGATGGTTCATCCAGATTCGGCCCGAAAAACAGATTTGCCTTTTTCCCTTCAATTGCGGGAGCATGGCGTATATCCGAAGAAGATTTTTTGAAAAATCATACGGTGATAAACAATATTAAATTACGATTAAGTTATGGTAAAAGCGGGAATAACAATATTGGCAATTATGCGCACGTTGCTGCTATTAATAGTGGAGAGTACATTTTTGGCGATAAATTAGTTTCTGCAAACAGTCTTGGTCAATCCAATTTTTATTTAGGATGGGAAGAGTCAAGTCAGATTGATGCCGGTATAGATGTAGGTATCTTGAAAAACAGGATATCATTAGTTGTTGATTATTACTACAGGAAAAGTAATAATATGCTATTAAATAACACAATACCTGCAATCACCGGATTTAATTCGCAAATAGTCAATGATGGCAATATCCGTAATACGGGTGTAGAGGTAGCTTTAGGCCTTGTTCCTGTAACAGGCAGTTTTGTTTGGGATATGAACATAAATATGTCTATCAATAGAAATAAAGTCATTTCATTGAATGAAAGCACAAAAAGCATTGCTGCCGGAAATAATGATAACCTTCCCACCCATATTACATTGCCGGGTAAGCCTATCGGTATGTTTTACGGGTTTGTTCACGACGGACTGTATACAGCTGAAAATATGACGAATCCAGATATTAAAAAGACGTTACAGGTGTACGAAGGGAATGCAAAATACCGAGACATTGACGGAGATGGTATCATATCCGATTTGTTAGATTATGATATTATCGGAAATCCACATCCTGACTTTATTTATGGCATTACAAATAGTTTTTTTTATAAGAATATTGATTTGAGTATTGTCATTAATGGGCAATATGGTGGAGATGTTGTTAATGGGCTGCGACAGACTGTTGATAATCAAATGGGATTTTTTAACGTAAGCAATGAATGGGTTAACAGGTGGAAAAGTTCTGAAAATCCGGGAGATGGAATACATTACGGGATACCTAAAGTTGCACCAACATGGGGGCATCGATTTTCTGATTTTTGGATTGAGGATGCTTCTTATCTAAGAATTACGAATCTTACTTTAGGGTATACCCTTCCCTCATCTAAAATTAATTTTATAAAAAATTGCAGAGTATACTGTACTGTACAGAACCTGGCAACATTTACCAAATATAAAGGAGCCAATCCCGAAGGACAAAAAGCTACAGTCAGTAATACCCTTGCTTCTGGGTTTGACTTGACATCATATCCATTGTCTCGCACATTTTCAGCTGGAATTAATGTAACCTTTTAATAACTGTAGATTTATGAAAAAGCATATTTTTATTTTCTTGATTATTTCATGTTTTACCGGATGTTCTGATTTCCTGGAACTATATCCCCATACGAGTTTAAATGAAGGTAATTATTATCAGACGGAAGCAGAATTGATTCTTCTGGCAAATGGCTGTTATATTCCTTTACGGAATAACGAAAAAATAGCTCATTGGATAATTGCAGAAATGCGATCAGATAACACTAGTTTTCAAAAAGCAACAGATGGCGGACAATGGGCGAGAGAAGCATGTGATGAATTTATATATGCATCAAATAATGACTTTTTTGCAACTTTCTGGAACGGATCATATCAAGGTATTACCCGTTGTAATCAATTATTGGCCAGTATAGGTCGTCAAGGTATTCAATGGTCTGATGAGGTTTATAAAGACCGAAGTAAAGGTGAAGCTTTATTTTTAAGAGCGCTTTACTATTTTAATTTAGTTCGCCAATTTGGAGGTGTCCCATTGGTCTTGTATCCCATAACAGCACAAGAAGCTGTTAAGATAAAACGTTCGACTGTGGATGAGATATATGAAAATATTATCAGTGATTTGAAAAATGCCGTATCACATTTTTCTTTAGCCGAAAAAGCAGAAGAAGATGGAAGAGCCAATAAAGGAGCAGCATTATCTTTATTAGGAAAAGTATATTTAACTCGACATGCTTTCGAAGACGCAAAAAATATTTTAAATGAAGTTATTAATTCAGGTAAATATTCACTTCTTGATGACTATGCAGATTTATTTGATCCTACTAACAAAGATTATAAAGAAACAATCTTTTCAGTGCAATATTCAGAAAATAAAGCAGAGTTGGCTAATAATTTCATCTTCTATTTTATCCCTTCAGAATCGAGAGGGGAGATAACCAACAGACCTAATGTGGCATTAGGGAACCAAGCCGGAGCAAATCAACCGACTCAGGATTTAATAAACAGTTTTGAGGCCGGTGATCTTCGAAAGGACATTTCGATAAACTATTGGACAGGTAAAGATTGGGATTCGGAAGTAAGAGCTATACCATATTGTGCAAAATATAAACCACCTGTATCTGCTCCTGATAAGCGTTGCGGGGATAATTTCCCGATACTTCGTTATGCTGACGTATTACTCATGTATGCAGAGGCGCTTAATGAACAGAACCGTACGGAAGAAGCTATTCCTTTCGTGGAAAAGGTTCGTACAAGAGCCGGACTGTTGGAACCACTATCTGGCTATAATAAAAATGATCTGGAGGAACTCATTGCAAAGGAACGTCAAAGAGAATTTTGTTTTGAAAACCACAGATGGTACGATCTGTTACGAACAGGGAAAGCATTGGAAGTAATGACAGCCCACGGGCAGCGCGAGCTGGTCTTGAAATCATACCTGCCCCGTAATTCTTTCCAAATGGAAGAATACAAGCTTTTGGCTCCTATACCAGTTGTAGAAATCCAAAGAAATGGAATAGAACAAAATCCAGGCTATTGAGTCGTTAAGTCCGTCCAAAAGTCAAAATTTTCAGAATATACGTAAAACTTTAGCAACATCTTTTTTCCATTTTGCGAGTTTAGTGTACTATTTGTGACAAAAAATACTTTTGGACGGACTTTTACTTAAAAAGATTTTATCATGGTAACAAGAAGAAAATTTATCCATCAGTCAATACTGGGCACTGGCACACTATTATTTTCTGATATCGCAGCTACAGCTGGCGGCAAGAAAAGAAAAAGGCCTAATTTGATCTATGTATTTGCCGATCAATGGCGCGCTCAAGATGCTGGCTATGCCGGAAATCCGGATGTATATACTCCCAATATTGATCATCTGGCGGGTGAAAGCTTGAATTTCAAATACGCAATCTCATGTATGCCGGTGTCCACTCCTTACAGGGCATCATTTCTGACTGGTCAGTATGCCTTGACACATGGATTGTTCCTGAATGATGTAACCTTGAATCCTAAAGCAAAAACCATTGGAAAAATGTTCATAACAGCAGGATATGATACGGCTTACATTGGGAAGTGGCATGTAAATGGTAACGGCAGGAGCAACTATATCCCGTTGTCCCATCGACAAGGATTCGAATATTTTAAAGTGTTGGAATGTACACATGACTATAACCATTCAAAATACTATGACAATAATGATAAAAATGTCAAAGTATGGCAGGATTATGATATGTTTGCACAGACACGTGATGCTCAAAAATATATCAGGCAACATTCTCAAAAAGACAAACCTTTTCTGTTGGTACTTTCATGGGGGCCGCCTCATAACCCTTATGAAACAGCCCCTGAAGAATACCAGACTCTATATAAAGATAAGGAAATCACCCTTCGTCCGAATGTTCCGGAACGATTAAAAGAACAAGCCATAAAAGACATAAAGGGATATTATGCACACATTTCGGCTATGGATGCCTGTGTCGGAGACTTACAAAGAACAATAAAAGAGGTAGGAATAGAAGAAGATACTATTTTTGTGTTGACATCCGATCATGGCGATATGCTGGGATCACAGGGACAACAGAGAAAACAAAAGCCATATGACGAGTCTTTGCTTGTACCGTTTTTACTGAAATATCCTGGAAAATTCAATAGGAGAACGGTGGAGACGATATTGAATACTCCCGATATAATGCCAACACTTCTTTCTATGTGCGGACTAACTATTCCCAATACAGTCGAAGGAAACGATTTGTGTCCGATACTATATGAAATAAAAAAAGATCATATTGAGGCCGCTTTAATAGAATGTATCAGTCCTTTTGGAGAATGGGATCGTCGTCGTGGAGGAAAAGAGTACAGGGGCATACGCACCAGACAATATACTTATGTGAAAGATATGGATGGCCCATGGTTGTTATTTGACAACAAAACAGATCCGTACCAGATGAACAATCTGGTAGGTGACCCGGATTATTCAGAAGTTCAAGCGTATTTAGATAACCTGCTTATAAAGATATTGAAAAAAAACAATGACCAGTTTTTATCAGGAGAAGCATATATTAAAAAATGGGGGTATGTAGTCAACGAAGAAGGAACAGTGGAATATACCAACTAAAGTTGTGTATTTGATAAATACTAAGCCGGTGTAAAGCGACACAACAAGAAAATCAGCTTGTTTCCTAAAAATGTACTTATGTATTTTTTGTTTGATAATATAAGTGTGTAACTTTGGCAAGTTTTGGTGAATCCGTCATGTTTTCCTTTCACCTAAGGCCAATAATTTCAAGCGTATGTTTCAGGTGATTATCAACATATGAATTTTAAATACCTGTGAAATTTGTCTCAGGGGATTTAAAATAGGTTTTTGGGAAAAGTTTCTGGGTAACTTTAGGTTATCAACGCCTACTGAAGTAATCTTGTTGTTTACAATTAATTTAAAAAAAATGAATAGAATAGTATTATCTGTTATTGTATTTGCATGTGTCATATGCAGTTTGAGTGTTAAGGCCCAATCGGGACAACCAATTTTGAATCCGCCGGAGATTATTGCAAATCCTGGGAATTTTTACAAGTATTCCGAAGATAGCCGAAAATTTACGGGTATTCCGAGTATAGCTGTGACCCAGAACGGAAGGCTTTGGGCAACCTGGTATGCCGGAACAACGCCCGACGAAGACGATAACAATTATGTAGTACTTGCAACAAGTAACGATGGTGGCAAAGTTTGGGAGGAAATCCTTGTCGTGGATCCGGATGGAAAAGGTCCTGTACGTGCTTTTGACCCGGAAATATGGATTGCTCCGGATAATACCTTATGGCTTTTTTGGGCACAGGCACAAAAGCATGATGGTTCTGTATCGGGAGTATGGACAATAAAAACCAGCGAGCCGGAGAAAAAAAATCCCGTATGGTCGTCTCCCAGACGCTTAACAAATGGGATTATGATGTGTAAACCCACTGTTATTTCCAATGGAGAATGGCTGTTGCCTGTTTCAACATGGCGACTGACCGACGAGAGTGCTAAAGTAATTGTTTCAAACGATCAGGGTAAAACGTGGAATCTCCGGGGAGCCTGTAATGTCCCTGAAGGTGACCGGGAATATGACGAACACATGCTCGTGGAACGGAAGGATGGTTCATTGTGGATGTTGGTACGTACAAAGTATGGCATTGGTGAAAGCTTTTCCAATGACAAGGGTAAAACCTGGAGTAATCTTAAAGCCTCAAACATCAAGCATACCACTTCCCGTTTCTTTATCCGGAGGTTGGATTCAGGAAACTTATTGTTGGTAAAACATGGGCCTATTGATGTAAAAACCGGAAGGTCGCATTTGATGGCATTTGTCTCAAAAGATGATGGCCAATCATGGTCAAAAGGACTATTGCTTGACGAAAGACCGTCCGTATCTTATCCTGACGGACAACAAACCAAAGATGGAAGAATCCATATAGTTTATGATTATAGCCGGACAAACTTCCGGCAGATATTTTACACAAATTTTACCGAAAGTGATATTTTATCCTCCGATTATGACGCTAAAATCATTGAAGTTTTTAATAACAGGAAAGTCGTAAGCAAAGGTGGCGGCCGGTAAAGATCGTTACGGAAATAAATATTCGCAAGCATTAACATTCTGGTTAATGATAAATGATGCCTGCCCGTTTGATCAGGTGGGCAAAGCGCATTAAATCACCATTATATGTCAAGGTAAAACCGTCGTATATATTTTCTGAAGTACTTAAAATCAGGATGGTTATTATCCTGTCAGGCTGTAGTTAAATAATGCGTTGCAAAATATTCCATATGTATGAAAAAATAACCGCGTTCGGCGGCATTTGTAATGCCGCCGTTCTACATTGTCGAATTTCAAATTCGACGAAGATCAAGAGGGGCAATGCAATTGCTGCTCAACGCAAGTTGATTTTACCATCGCTATATTTAACTACAGCCTCCTGTCATAATAACTTTTATGAGTTTTAAAACGATTTGATGAAATGAAAAAAGCAGACAAATTATTGGTAATAGGAAGTTCAAATACCGATATGGTCGTATATACCGATCATTTTCCTCAAAAAGGAGAGACTGTATTGGGTGGTAGATTTCTGATGAACCCGGGAGGCAAGGGTGCCAATCAAGCTGTAGCTGCGGCGCGTACGGGAGGCAATGTTATCTTCGTTGGTAAGGTGGGAGATGACATATTGGGTCGACAGGCAGTTAAAAACTTAGAAAACGAAGGAATTGATGTCAGCCGGATAATGACTGATCCCGATGTTCCTTCGGGCGTTGCACAGATTATAGTTGACAATAATGGCGAAAACTGCATTGTAGTGGCTCCTGGCGCCAATATGACTTTGAATATTGAAGATTTAGCGGAAAAAGAAATACTGATAAAAGATGCCGGGATGATCCTGATGCAATTGGAAATTCCCCTTCCCACGGTATTGTATGTTTCCAAAATAGCCCGCAAATATGGCGTGAAGATTATTCTGAATCCCGCCCCAGCATGTATTTTACCGGACGATTTATTAGCCAACCTATATATATGATCACTCCGAATGAAACTGAAATAGAAATGCTAACGGGTATCTGTGTGACCGATGAATCGACTGCGGCACGTGCCGCGGCTATACTGAAAGACAAAGGAGTAGAAATTGTGGTTGTTACTTTGGGCAATAAAGGCGCTTATGTTTTTTCCGATGGGTTGAAAAAAGTAATTTCGGTCGACAAAGTCAAAGCTGTCGATAGCACTGCGGCCGGCGACACATTCAATGGGGCTCTTGCTGCCGCTTTGCTACGCGGAGAAGACTTGGAGCAAGCAATCAGGTATGCCAACAAGGCGGCTTCCATCTCGGTAACAAGAATGGGGGCACAAGCATCCATACCTTTCAAGAATGAAATATCCATTATCACATAAATTTTCGTACAACCCCTACCCTATTACCTTGATATTGCTTTCATATATTGATTACGTTTGATAAAACGACAATTTAGCACACCTTGTATTTGCAGATTTGGGGTAATTATTTAAATTTGTGTCGTTATAGGAATATGATCTGAAGTACGGGCTGATCCCGTTTTCGGAACTAAAAACATCATATAAATTTACGCGAAATGAAATACCCATGAGCGAATAAAAAATAAGCACACCAACCGCGATGAATAATCGTGAAGGGCACCGGGAGTAATTCTAAAAAATATTGTTAACCAAGCTAAAGTCATTAAAAAAGAAAACAATGCCGGTTTTTTACTG
>JAVBNI010000103.1:0-13255 GCA_031551645.1 Bacteroidales bacterium
CAATGGAAATTGTAAAGGTCGAGGATATTAAACAGTGGAAAAATGAAAATATCGGGGAAAGCCTTTTGGGGAAAAGAAATAAGTTGTTTAAAAAGTGGAACGATGATCTTTGTTGATAAAACCCAAATTTTTTACACCCCAACTGGTAGGTCTGAAACCTTCAATCTTTTGAAAACGACACCGACATTTTTGTTTTTTAGTACACGACCATCCCAGACTCCTGTATCAAACCTTCGTCATTGACAGAAATACTGTTTTCGGCCGATTGTATGACCACCGCAAATTGACTTTTGGTAGCTTCCATGGTGAGTACATTCTTTTTCCCACCTACTTCGAATGCTGCCGGCTTGATACCCAATTTGGAAAGCGAGGGAGCATATTTCTTATTTTTTTCGAAATAATCTTTTTGCCGGTAATAGACCAGCCAAAGGTATTGTCGCTGTATTTCGCCGTAAGGCAATACAAAAGGCAGCACATCGGCCGGTTGGATTTGTTTGCTGAATTGTAAATATCTCCAGCGTTCAGGGCAATGCATGCTGACAATTCCCTGCGGCGACCACACCCAGTTGTCCTCCGCCAAGGTTTTTCCTACTGCATCTTTCCTTTTTTCGTATTTCCCGTCGATCACATCTGTTTGCCATTCCACACGCGAAGCATTGAAGCGCCATATTCGTCCGTCGGTGGGTATTTCGGGTTTGGCTCCCAGCGAAAGCGAAGCAAATGGAATGGCCATTTCTACCGTCCAGCTTTTTCCAAGCATGGCAGGATTATTTAGCGAGCCTTGTATGTTTACGGCGGTGACTAATCCTGGGGCATCCCAACCCATCAACTCCTTGGCGCCGTTGCGGTATGGTTTGGATAGAAATACATCAAAAACAGTGTTGCGTGCGTTTACTTCTATTTCGAAGTATTGATGCGTGGTATTGCCCGGATCGAAAAAGACTTCGAAGTTGTTTTCGAGGTACAACGGTTCGTCGTGTTGCTGCATGTATGCCCACGCATATGGCTCTTCGAGTTCGGCAGCGACAAAAAGGCAGGTGTCGTTCCACAACATTTTTATCCTTGTCTTGAAGCTCGGTACAGGTTTCAAGTCATCTTCGATGTCGACAAACGGTTCGCTCCATGCGGCGTTACCCCAAACGGCATCCGAAATATTACCATCGATAACAGGCTTTTCGGTGGTGTGGCAAACCACATAATGGCGGGGAATAGTGAACAGATTTTCCAATCCCGCGAATGAAGGTTGCGCCATTACCGGAAGGGATATGGCCAAAAAAAAGAACACTATTGGTAATGGATATATTTTCATGGTTTGTCCATTTTTACATCATGTATTTTCAAAAATCTGTCCAATTCTGATTTTATGTATTTTGACACTAATTGTCAATTACATAACCACCTTTCCTATCGCTTCTATCAACCGGACATAACCAGCTGGTTCTTCAACGATAACCTTATTCCGTCCTTCGCTGATGGCATGATGCTTGTCATCATTTATATTTCCCAAGTAGATTAGCGGGACATCAGTGTGAATAGAATTTATCCTGCCTGCGAGGTCGTTGCTGACATCGTCCACAGCAGCTACACCTGCCACTATTGCATGGATGTTGCTGCCACAACTGATATGATCGAGCCATTGCTGTGGGTCTTTTACCCCAATGACATTGATACCTGCCGCAGCGAGTAACTGTTCGTAATACCGGTATTTCAACATCCCGGGCTCCACTAATAATACAGTTTTATTGGTAAAAGGTTTGTGCGAAATAGTTTGCTTATCGGTTGTTTTGTCGAAGCGCCATGCATCGTCAGGAACAATAGGTAGATAAGGTATGGTGAAGCTGAAAGTTGACCCCTCTCCAACAACTGATTGGAGTCGCATATGACCACCCATTAGTTGTACCAAGCCTTGCGATATAGTTAAGCCAATTCCTGTTCCGCCGTAAATGCGGTTATTACCTTGCTCTATTTGACGGAACCGTTCGAAAATGATTTCGTACATATCCTCCGATATACCAATGCCGGTATCCTCGACTTCAAATTCGAGCATGCCCGTTGGGTGTAATCTGTATCCGAAACGTATATACCCTTTTTGAGTAAATTTAATGGCATTGTTGATCAAGTGAGAAAGCGTTTGCCGCAAGCGTATCGGGTCGACGTACGTAAGGGCGGGGCGGATGAATCCAGCATCATCAAGTATCAAGGCAACCATGGTCTTGTTTTGTATGCTCAGTTCTGCTTCGAACAATACCAGTAGGTCTTGCATGATCCGGTTAATGTCGGTCACTTCTGGGGATACGTCCAATTGATTTGCCTCAACCTTGGCAATATCTATTACATCTTCAATCAACTGGATTAACTGCCGGCTACAGGTATTTACCACCCGAATATATTCCTGCCGGAGTTCGGGAGAGATATCGCCAGAGGTGAGGAATTGGAGGAAACCGTTAATTCCGTTGAGCGGAGTGCGTATCTCGTGCGAGATATTGGCTAAGAAAGCTGATTTGAGCCGGTCGGCCTCTTCGGCTTTTTCCTTGGCGAGCCTTAGTTCCTGTTCGGCCGTTTTCCTATGGGTAATGTCCTGGGTATGCTGTAAATGAACTGTTCGGCCATCTATCCATTCAACTGCCACATCGTAACTTTCATACCATTTCCCGGTAAGGCTATTCCAAAATACCCAATTGTAGACGCCGGTAGAATTGTTTTGCGCATCGAGTAAGTGCGGACGCGGACAATTTTCGCACGGGCTCTCTTTACCTGTTCGCAACGTTTCCCAGCAAACCTTGTTTTCAATATCATCACCTAGTTCATCTTTGGCTTTCCGGTTGGCGAACAGAATATGGTGCGAATCAAAGTCCATTACAAAGACATTTGAATTGATGTTGTCCATCACTGTCCTTAAAGTTTGTTGCGATTGGCGTATGGATGTTTCGGCCTGATGCCGGCGTACGGCATTCGCAAGTATCTGCGATAAACCACCCAGCAACTTTATTTCGTTGTTGTCCCATTCCCGGAGTGTTTGGTAGCTGTGAAAACAAATATAACCATAGTTAACACCGTCGGCTGCCAACGGAAAATTCAGGGCCGATAAAATACCGAGTTTCCTTTGTAACCGCAAAAGTTCCGGCGACAGATCAGCCAAATCGGATGACTGGATGTAGCTGGGAGCAAATTTGTCATATATTTCCTGCAATTTACACAGTAATATATTTGACACCTTATCTTTTAACAAGGTGATGCCGTTATTATACCATTCATGAACATTACCCGGATTTTTCTCGATAACATGGATACTATCCACCCCGGTGTATGTTCCTATTTCGGCCATAGCAAGCCCGATGGCATCAAGGACGTTTTCTATTGATTGAAATATTTGTAATATCTTATATAACAGGTTCTGACGACTAAGAATGCTGTCAAGCTCCTGTTTGGCAAGCATTCGCGGAGTAACATCTATCATAAATCCGTCCCATACGTGTATTGCATCATCGATAATATGATGACTGGCGCGCATATGTATCCATTTGATGTCGCCACGAGGAGTACAAATCCGGAACTCAATGCCGGAATCGTCGATACCCTGCTCATAAATTCGGGCATAATGCCATTTGAACATCGACCAATCACCGGGATGTATGCATTGGTAAAACAACTCGCTGTGCGCCATCACTTCATCAACACTGATACCGAAAAGCGTGGAAAAATAGGCGCTCATGTAGCTAAACCCGAGTGTAAACGGTCTTTTACCTGTTGCCTGGTATATCACCCCGCCGGGCAGATGTTTGCTCAAGGATACTAAGCGTTCCTGTTCGGCGATGACTTCGCGAGTTTTCTGTTCTACCATCTGTTCGAGCTGTTCCCGGTATTGGTTCAACTCCTCGTTGGTAGTTTCAAGTTCCTCATTAGTAGTTTCGAGCTCTTCGTTGATAGTTTTGAGTTCCTCGTTGGCGGTTTCGAGTTCTTCGGTACGTTCTTTTACCATCAATTCCAGTTCGTCGCGGTAGCGTTCCAATTCTATTTCAGCCAATTTTTGGACAGTAATATCGATAATAAAACCGTCAAATATGCGAAAATTACCCTCATAATGGCGATGAGCTGATAACCTCAGCCAAAGTGTATTACCATTGGGATGGAGGTAACGTATCCGGGCGTTGAAATTGTTTTGCGCGTCTATTATTTTGTCAGATTGCATAATCAGCGGCAAATCGTCAGGGTGTATCCGTTCAAAGGCGCAATTGATATTTTGTTGGATGTCTTCTATTTTCAACCCGCTGAATTTTTCCCAAGTTTTGCTCAGGTAAGTGAGCGTTCCATGGTTGGTTTGGTTGTCGATTTCGAGGCGGAACAGGCACCCGCCGGGAAAATTGTCGCCCAGCGCCTGTAAACGGTTCCTTTCGGCAGTAAGCTGCTGTTCGATACGTTTCTGTTCCGACACATCAACTATCATACCTACGATGCCCTCCTTAAAACCATTGTGTACTAGGAAATTTCGGTAAACAATGCCTTCGAATTCCGGAAAATAATCTATCCTAACCTTGTTGTGTCCGTTATCGTCCGTTTCGTTCAGGAGTTCCCTGTCCAATTCAATGAACCGTTCGGTTTGTTTCGGAAAAATCTTGTCAACTGTTTTTCCGATAATCTGATTTTTGGATAAACCAGCTTGTCTAGCGAACAACTCGTTGCATTCGATGTATTCACAATGTTTATTTTTGACATATAGCGACGCGGGGACGGCTTCCATGATACTTTCGAGCATTTCGTTGCTTTCTCTCAGATTTTGTTCACTTTGGCGCAAAAGTTCCTGCGAGCGGAGTTCTTCGGTGATGTCTCGGCAGACGGCACCCATCATTACCGTTCCGGATATGTTGACAGGAAAATATACCACATGCGTAGTCTTCCGCTCGCCGGTTATCCGGTTGACGATCTTCCGCTTAGTTGTTCCCTGCTGTTTCTCGTCAATTTGTGACTTTATTTCATCATGCAGACTTACCAATCGCTCTGGCATTTGTTTTTCGGTTGGAAACATTGAAAAAATCACATCCCATAGAACTCGTCCCACCGCATATTTTTGAAATATACCGGTCATTTGTTCGTATCCCCGACTCCATTCCCTGATAATTCCGTTGGAGTCGACAAGTACAATGCCATCCACCGTATGATTGAAAATGTAAGCGTATTGGCTTTTTTCTGTATCTCGCCACGACTCGTAAAGGGTGGTCAGGTCTTTTACCAACAGCAGATAACCGGTCAGTTCCGTGTCATCGTACATAACTGATATGCTACACGAAACACGTGTATATTTTCCGCCCATACCGTCGCGCATGAAAATTTCGTTCAACTGCAACGGCAAAGATTTTTCAGAAACAACCTTCATAAGGTCGATGGTATCGGCGTGGCTTTCCGAAGAACTGAACCGTATCACCTTGTTCAATGGTTTGTGCTTGGCTTTGGAGTTGGAAATGCCGATTAACCTTTGGGCGGCAGGGTTCAGGCATTCAATCATCCCAGCAGTATCGAGCAGTATCACGGCTTCGCCGATACATTCGAGTCCGATGAGCTTTTTTTCGCAAGTATCCCAGGATGTTACCATATTCTGCGTTTGACCGGTCAATATATTTTTTTTATCCTTTTTCATATTGACTTCTATGTTGATGATACTGGTTAAAAGGATTTCTGCCGGGTTTGTATGGATCATTCCTTTTTATCACAGGAAGTATAATAAACACATGTGATGCGTCGTCGCTTTTACATATTTAACATTCTGTTAATTATTAATATACATACAATATTTCGATACTATTTATCTAATATTATCAACAATGTTTTATGTAAAATTGTTTGCTTGTATCCTATCAGGTTGATTAAACCTGCTTCGCACAACGACCACAAATTTTGCCAAAACCTAAATGGCCACGTCGCTGTTATTATTTATATAGTTTAAGAATATCGTAGCATGAAAAAATATCTCGTTTGGTTGTTAAGCGCGGCCTTTTGCACACATCTTACTGCGCGCGACGGGAAATCGGAAATAACCCTCGGTTACGGGTTATTTTCCACGGCTGGCGCTATTGTTCGGTCGGCCGACATATATTCAACGGGACTGTCGACCGGTATGACCAGCGTAGGCAGACAGCATAGTGGGGCATTTCACATCGGCTATCGTTACTACGACTATGAAACACAGCATCTACCGGTAACAATCGGGGGAGCTTTCCTCTACGAACAGGCAAATTCGGATGCGTTAGCAGGTAATATCGAGGCTGGTCAATTTAACGACCGTTTTTATACGTTAGTAGGTAAAATTAACCTGATCTATTTAGACCGGGGTAAACTGATACTATATGGCGCCATGGCGGCAGGCGCTACCTATTGCACTCGACGGTTTACTGCACTCGACGGTAGTTCAGACTTTGCCGGAGTTGTACATCTCAATTTTCAACTGAGTCCGGTGGGGATTAAATATGGCAATCATGTGGGAATATTCGCCGAAGCAGGATTAGGTAGCATGGGAATGATCTGTGCAGGGATATTTGCAAGATTTTTTTAGCAAACTTTATCCTTTATCAACGAAACATGATAACTGATATATTTATATTTTTGTTGAGTTATGAAAAGTAAAGCAACATATTTGAATTTCAAATTTGATGGTCTACAATGAGCTGAAAATTAAACATTTAAATAGGGCAGATTATGAAAATTTTATTTTTAATTACAGTGACTGCTGTACTTGCGTATCCAGCCAGGGGACAAACCTGTACCTGCGAAAGCAATTTCGAGTGGATAAAAAAAACGTTTGAAGAAAACGATGCCGGTTTCCAGCATGTCATAGACAAAAAAGGGCAAGCAGCCTATCATCTGCATAATCAATTGATGTTAGAAAAAGTAAAGGCGGCGAAAACTTCGAACGAATGTATTGGATTGTTGTATGAGTGGTTGAAGTTCTTTCGTTCAGGACACATCGGGATTGAACGTTTGACAAATGAAGGATCTGTCTCTGAAACCGTGCGTGAAACAAGGAAAGTGGATATTCCCAAATTTGAAAAATACATCGACACCAAGAAAGAAGCCGACTATGAAGGTGTTTGGCAATTCGGTGATTATATGATCGGAATTCAAAAAGAAGGCATGAATTACATTGGCTTTATTATCAAATCGAACGTGGACGGTTGGAAGGAACTGGGACAAGTAAAACTAAAGATAGAGCAGGACGGCGACAAGTTGAATTCGACTTTTTTTATACGCGGCTATTTACCTGTCAAAAGCGGTGAGCCGGAGCTGATTGGTAAAAATTATTTACAAATCGGTCAGCAAATTTTGAAACGTCTGAAGCCAATCTTTCCAAATGAGCCAAATGAGCCAATTGTAGAAAAATATTCAAAATCCATAAATTCCCGAAATCCATATCTGGAAGAGTTGAACGCCACCACGCTCTATTTGCGCATTCCGTCATTCGAAGACAAGTCTGTGATTGAGGAAGTGCTTGTCGAGAACAAAGACAAACTTCTAAAAACCGAAAACCTGATCATTGACTTGCGAAACAACTATGGCGGCAACGACGAAAGTTTTTTCGAACTGCTGCCATTCCTTTATACCAATCCGGTAAGATCAATTGCAGTAGAGTTTTTATCGACGAAACAAAATAATCAACAAATATTAGATGCTTCTACCGATACAGATTTGGACGAGAATATGCGTCAATGGGCTAAAAATATTTATGACAAATTGCAAGAGAAATTGGGGGAATTCGTCGATCCATTTGACACACCTGTTGATATTTACCGGCAAGATACTGTTTATGAATACCCCAAAAATGTGGGGATTATCATTAATGAAGAAATCGCAAGCGCTGCAGAAGCATTTCTACTTGCCGCAAAGCAAAGTAAAAAAGTGAAATTATTTGGCGTTACCACATCAGGAACATTAGACATATCAAACATGGCTTCAATAGCATCACCATGTAAGGAATTTAGGTTGGATTATAGCATGTCGCGGAGTCTGAGCATCCCAGGGATGACCATTGACGACATCGGTATACAACCTGATTATTATTTGGATAAAACTATTCCGCAATATAAATGGGCGGAGTATGTGAACGAGATATTGAACTACTAAACAAAATATGATGCCTACAAAGAAATTGATGTATTACGTCTCATTTTTCTACACTTTTTATGTAATCTACACAAAGTTACCAATATTTGGCAACTTTTCAAATCTGTGGGAATATAATTATAAAAATTCGTTAATTTTCTGTTTTATAGATTATTATAAAATATGCCGACTGGTCGGTTTATTTGTGTAAAAAATTATCCTATCTTTTAAGGCGTACATTTTTTACAGATAATTGCACATATTCTGTATTTTAATATTGTGGCATAGGCTTGCTGTCTTAACATTGATCCTTAATCTTTTAGTTCCCGCCGCCCAATGCCCTGTACAGATCTACTGTTGCCTGCAACTGTTCCAGCTTATCGTTTACCTGACTGAGTTGCGCTTGCAGCAGGTTCTGTTCGGCGGTAAGCACTTCCGTATAATTGGCTTCACCCGCGATGAGCAGTTCCTGTGTATAATCCACGGCTGTTTTGAGCGATTGAACTTGCAACGTGCGGGTACTGTTCTTCCGCATCGACGATTGATACGCATACAGAATATTTGAAACTTCCTCACTTGCCGATAACACCGTTTGTTCGAAGATGAGCAACGCTTCTTCCTGTTGCGCTTTCGCGATTTTCAAGGAACCTCTCAATTGATTTTGCGCAAAGATGGGTTGCACGAGGCCGCCCACGATATTGGCAATAATATTTTCGGGTTTGAAAAAATCGGAGATGGCGGTGGAATTGTAACCGATCATGGCGGCGTTGGATGACGATCCCAACGTGATGCTCGGATAGAAAGCGGCACGTGCGGCAGTGGTCAGTTCGAAAGCCGCGCGGAAATTCAGTTCGGCCTGTTGCACATCGGGGCGGCGCGCCAGCATTTGCGCCGGAACGCCGTGCAGAAGTTCCGCGGGAACTATTTGCATGGCAATGGACGTTCGCGCCACGCTATCGGGCTTTTGGCCGATCAGGAACCGGAGCGAATTTTCCAATTGACGGATTTGGTTTTGCAGGTCGGGAATGGTGGCTTGCGTGCTGTACAGCAACGCTCTGCTTTGCTCCACGGCGGCGGCATTCTGCATTCCGGCTTCCATCAATGCCTCTATGGTGATTGTGCTTTCTTTGAGTAGCTCCACGGTTTCGATGGTGATACGCAATTGTTCGTCCATTGCCAGCAAGGTATAATAAGTTGTGGCAATGTTGGACACCAGCGAGGTCTGCACTAAATTACGGTAAGCATGACTATTCAGAAAATTAGCATATTGCGCCCGTTTTTGGCTGCTGAGTTTGCCCCAAAGATCGACTTCCCACGACATAACTGCCGACAATGTAAACTGGTCGCGTGCATAACCCAATACTTTTGTATCGTCGCTGCCGGTGCTGGTACGCGCTTCGGCAGCCTGCGCCGCTATCGATAAGCTCGGGAAAAACGCTCCCCGTGCCATGCTAAGATATGCTTCGGCCTCACGGATACGCGCAACTGCAATGCGAAGGTCGTAATTGTTTTTCAAGCCGCTATCAATCAGGGCCACAAGGATGGAGTCGGCGAAATATGACCTCCACGGGATGTCGGCAATAGTGGTGGTATCGGTGGGGGTTTCGCCACGGAACAAGCCTTGCGTATCGCGTTCAGGTGCATGGTATTTGTGAAAAACTCCGCATGACGAGAGAAGGACACAGAGAACCACAGAGGCTATATGGATAAATATTTTTTTCATCAATCAAAAATCATCAATCATCAATCAAAAATTACTTTTTGCTCACTTTATCCTGCAACCATTGAAAAATCATATACAACGTAGGTATCACGATAATCCCGAAAATGGTTCCTATGAGCATCCCGCCCACGGCGCTGATGCCGATGGAACGGTTACCCACGGCACCAGCTCCCGTAGCCAATGCCAACGGCAACAACCCAAAGATGAACGCAAACGAAGTCATCAGGATAGGGCGCAAACGTGCTACAGCCCCGTTGATGGCTGCTTCTACGATGCTCATTCCTTCCCTCCGCCGCTGGAGGGCGTATTCCACAATCAAAATCGCATTCTTCGACAATAGCCCGATTAACATAATCATCGCAATCTGTACATAGATGTTGTTGACAATACCGCTACCGTTCATCAGCGAGATATAGATGAAGATGAAAACGCCCGACAGCCCGACAGGCAGCGAGAGTATCACGGCCAACGGTATGATATAGCTTTCGTAGAGGGCCGACAGCAACAGGTATACGAATATCAGGCAGATGGTGAAGATGATGATGGTTTGGCTGCCGCTTTTCACTTCCTCGCGGGTCATGCCCGAATAATCGAAGGTGTAGCCTTCGGGAAGCGTTTCGATGCCGACTTCCTTCACGCGGTTAATCACGTCGCCCGTGCTGTAACCTTTCGTGAAGTTGGGAATAATGGTCACATCCATCGATGTGTACATGTTGAAACGGTTCAGCGACTGTGGGCCGGTGACATCCGTGATGGTCAGGAATTCCGTTACGGGTGCCATCGTGCCGTTTGCCGTCTGTACAAACATCCTTTGCAAGTCGTCGAGTGATGCGCGATACTCGGGTGCCGCCTGCACCATTACCCTGAACTGCTTGCCGTACACATTGAAGTTCGACACATACATACTGCCTACGTAAGCTTGCAGCACGGTCATCACCCCGGTGAGGGTCAATCCCGCGTCTTTTATTTTCGCCACATTAGCGGTAATCAGCTTTTGCGGAAAATTGGGATTGAACGTGGTCATGGCCATCATCACTTCGGGCATCGAGTTCATCTTGGCTAAGAACTGGTTGGTGATGTCGAAAAATTTATTGATGTCGCCACCCGTCCGGTCTTGCATATCCAAGGTTACGCCGTTACTGAGGCCGAAGCCTTGCAGGGTGGGGTTGCCCATAAATATGAACGTGGCATCGCTGATGGTGTCGGTAGCCTGCGTCATGTAAGCCGTCAGGTCATTGGCTGTGAAAGTGCGTTCCTTCCACGGCGTCATCTTCATGCTGACGGTGGCAAAGGAACTGCCGAGGCCGCTCATGAAGTTAACACCCGTGATGTTGAGCACATGCTCCACATGGGGCGCCTTTTCGGCTATCTTCACCACATGCCGCACCAGCGAGTCGGTACGTTCGAGCGATGCGCCGGGTGGTAAAGTCACCATACCCATCACCACGCCGCTATCCTCTTGGGGCACAAAGCCCATCGGTATCATCTTCATCAAGAAAAACAAGATGGTTCCGGCAACGGCAATGATGCAAAGTGCAATCCACCGGTGTGTCGTTTTCCCGAGAAAATTCAACGCGGACTTGTATTTTTTCACAACGGCATTGAACCCGATGTTGAAATAATCGTAAAACCGTTGCAGGAAACTTTTCCTTTCGTCGTGAGGTTTCAGGAAAACGGCACACAGCGCGGGGCTCAGTGTCAAGGCATTGATGGCGGATATGGCGATGGCGATGGCCAACGTCAACCCGAACTGCTTGAAGAAGACGCCGCTGGTGCCGCCGATGAAGCTTACAGGAATGAATACCGCCGCCATCACAAGCGTGATGGAAACGATGGCCGGGGCAATCTCCTGTATCGCCGTATACGTGGCTTTTTTCGGGTCTTTCTCGCCCGCGTCGATTT
This sequence comes from Bacteroidales bacterium, assembly GCA_031551645.1. Taxonomy (GTDB): domain Bacteria; phylum Bacteroidota; class Bacteroidia; order Bacteroidales; family UBA4181; genus JAIRLS01. The sequence continues at coordinate 11,714 of JAVBNI010000103.1, forward strand.
TGGCGTGTACAGCCTCCACCACCACGATGGCATCGTCCACCACAATACCGATGGCCAACACCAACGCGAAAAGGGTGAGCAGGTTGATGGAAAAACCGAACAGCAACAGGAAAAAGAGCGTGCCGATGATGGCCACGGGGACGGCAATGGCGGGAATGATGGTGGAACGAATGTCCTGCAAAAAGATGAATACCACGATGAATACGAGTATGAACGCTTCTACCAAGGTATGGAGGACTTTACGGATGGACTCGGACAGGAACTCGTTGGCATCCATCACGTAAGTCACTTCCAACCCCGACGGAAAATCGGCCGCGGCTGTGGCTAATTCCGCTTTAATATCGTCGATGACCTGCTGCGCATTCGAACCTGCGATTTGGCTGATACCGATGGCAACCGCCTGCTTGTCGTCCATTTCGGAAAATACCGTATAGTTCAACGAGCCCAATTCCACATCGGCAACATCTTTCATCCGCAACACCTGCGAGTTTTGCGACCGGATGATGATATTCCCGAATTCTTCGACTGACGTTAGCCGTCCCGTAAATTTCAACGTATATTGGAAAGTCTGGTCGCTGTTTTGGCCCAACTGCCCCGGCGCCGCATCGATGTTCTGGTCGTTCAGGGCAGCAATTACCTCGTCGGGAGCTATTTGGTACGAAGCCATTGCATTCGGCTTGAGCCATATACGCATCGAGTAATCCCTCGACCCGTATACATTGGCGTTGCCGACACCCCTCACACGCTGTATCTGCGGTATGATATTGATGTTGGCATAGTTCTGTATAAATACCCCATCATAGTCCGGATTATCCGACGAGAGTACAATCATCAGGATGGTGCTGCTCTGCTGTTTCTTCACGGTGATGCCCGTTTGCACCACTTCAGCCGGCAGCAGGTGCGTGGCCGTTGCCGCAAGGTTTTGTACGTTCACCGCCGCAATATCGGGGTTGACGTCCTGCTCGAAATATATGGTAATACTGGCCGTACCGTCATTCGACGCGGTGGATGTCATGTAGGTCATACCTTCCACGCCATTGATGGCCTGCTCCAGCGGAACAATAACGCTGGTCATGATTACGTCGGCATTGGCGCCCGGATAGGAAGTGGAAACCGCTACCGTGGGCGGCGCAATGTCCGGATATTGTTCCACAGGCAACGTCATCAGCCCGATAATCCCCAGTACAACGAAGATGATAGAGATAACGGTAGATAATACCGGCCGGTCGATAAATATTTTTAGCATTTGGAAAAAATTATAATCGATATGAAATTATTTCTGTGTTGACCTCTCTCCCCGGCCCTCTCTCCACAGGAGAGAGGGAGTCGTGCGTTGTACCTGTATTGTAGACTGCGCAAGGGCTCCCTCTCCTGTGGAGAGGGCGGGGGGAGAGGTTGGTTACTGCACCTTTATCTTTTCACCGTTTACCAAGGTCGCCAAGCCATCGGTAACAATCCTGTCGCCTTTGGCAAGGCCATCCGTTACGGCATAGTCTTGCCCGCCAGGCATGGGAATGGCCGTTACGGTTTTTTGCACCACCG
>JAVBNI010000111.1:0-4096 GCA_031551645.1 Bacteroidales bacterium
ATCATCTTCGTTGGAATTTGATTTAGGAACTTTTTCATGTAACCTGTTTTGACTGCACTATTTGTAATGACGAGGTAAAAATAAGCATAATACCGCAATCATGTACTTTAATAGCGAAACAAATTAACGAACTTTTTACAAAATAAAGCGTAACTAATGTTACATTTATGAGAGAGTTGTCATAAAAAAATCATCGGATGTTATAGAAACTTTATCAGATGTTATGGAAATATTACCAGAAATTATAGAAATGACAACAGGCATTTTAGAAATAATACAATACGCTTTAAAATGATATAATACACTATATAAATGACAACAACAGATGTCATAGAAATGATATCAGACATCATAGAAACAATATCTGATAAAAGCCGATATAAAGCCACCGGAACAATGTCTGGCCACACATTTAAAGCTGTAGAAATTCATTCAGGAGAAATCACTTCCACCGGTATAAAAAACTATCATTTTGCACAAATAATGACAATGGAAACCCCTACGTCACTAAAAAGAGGACAGGGACGTTTGTTTAAAGATGGTGACGGATTTTCGAAAAAAACCCAAATAAAAATTTCCTTCTAGTAAAACATTTTAGCATTATGAAATTAAGGCAACGCGATGCCACAAAATGTTAAGAGTTCCTTTCTCGATTCTTGAATGGCAAAAGAAAATTGACTTTTGAGTTTGTTCAAAAGTTGTATAAAACATTGAGTATAGATCCGAAAAATTGATTTAGCAAATTATAGCGGCTTAGTATACTGCTATTTGTAAGCAATTTTTGATTGCCTTTTTGAAAATTGGTCGGGGTGACAAGACTCGAACTTGCGGCCTCTACGTCCCGAACGTAGCGCGCTACCAACTGCGCCACACCCCGAGCGAAAAACGTCCGCAAAAGTACAGTTTTTTTCTTATAAACGATAAGGTAGATGTATATTTTTTTCTATTTGTAAAATATATGCCTGATTTGGTTAAATATACGAAAAAATAATACATTTGTGACAACCAAATTATTAAACTTCAAATCCACACACCAATGAAAAAAATCTTGATTGTTCTCAGTATCCTGTTTTGCCTGACAGTACAGGCACAAAGCCACATATCGGGATATGTGTATGAAGATACAAACAACAATGGCAAAAAAGACAGGAAAGAAACAGGTATCGCCCGGGTGGCCGTATCGAATGGAAAAGATGTGATCCTAACCGACGATAAGGGTTTTTACCGCCTGCCGGTTGGTGACGACAATATCATTTTTGTGATTAAACCTTCGGGTTACCGGTTGCCGCTCAACGAAAACAAACAACCCAAGTTTTACTACATCCACAAGCCCAAAAGCAATCCGGCTGCATTTCGTTACCAAGTGACTACCCCGACGGGAGAATTACCCAAATCATTGGATTTCGCCTTGCACAAAAGCCCTGAATCCGACAACTTCACCGCGCTTGTTTTTGGCGATCCCCAGACTTATACCATGGAAGAAATCGATTATTTTACCCGTGGGATTGTCGAAGAGGTGAAAGGGATACAGAATGTCAGCGTAGGCATTACTTTGGGCGACATTGCGGGTAGCGACCTGGGATTGCACCGGCAGTATATCCAGGTAATGAAACAGATAGATATCCCCTGGCACAACGTGATGGGTAACCATGACATGAATCTGGATGCGCCCGCGGATTCGCTTTCGGACGAAACATTCGAAATGAGCTTCGGCCCGGCCAATTATGCTTTCAACTACGGTAAAACGCATTTTATCCTGCTGGACGATATACTGCATCCTGACCCACGGAACGGTAGCGGTTATTGGGGTGGTTTCCGTAAATCGCAACTGGACTTCATAGAAAACGACCTGAAATATGTTGACAAGGACAAGTTGATCGTGTTGGCGTTCCATATTCCTTTACGACACAACGAAACAGCATTTCGCCCCAGCGACCGCCAACGTTTATTCGACCTGTTGTCGGAATTTCCTTACACATTGTCGCTATCCGCCCACACCCATGTCCAACAGCAACTCTTTTATGGAAAAGATCAAGGATGGCGCCAGGAAAAGCCCCATCATGAGTTTAATTCAGGGACATCATGCGGCGACTGGTACTCGGGTGAAATCAACCAACAGAATCTTCCGGAAACTACCATGCGCGACGGTACTCCCCAGGGATATTCGTTTTTAAGAATTTCGGGCAACCAATACATCATCGATTACAAGGCTGCCGGTAAGCCAAAAGACTATCAAATGAACATATTCTGTCCCAAGGTGGTGCCACACAACGAAAGAACCACTGCAGGCATTTATGTCAATTTTTTCATGGGTAGTGTTAACGACCGGGTCGAATATCGTATCGACAACGGGGAATGGCAGCCTATGCAATATCTGAAAGCTCCCGACCCGGCTTTTCTTGATCTCCTGCATCGATGGGATTTTACCAAAGACCTGATGCCGGGCGACCGTCCTTCAAATGCCGTGGATTGCATGCATCTATGGCGGGTTGGTGTCCCTACCAAACTCTCATTGGGCGAACACCGGGTGGAAGTAAAGGCAACTGATATGTTTGGCCGGACATTTACCGGAAACAGCAATTATAGAATTGAAAAAGCCAAAAATAGACGCGTAAATTAATTTTCACGTCTTCTCTAAAACAAAAAAGGCGAGTAATCGATTTACTTGCCTTTTTTATTTTAGCCTGTTTTTCAGGTTATTTTACATAAGGAGCCTTGTTAAGGAAATCATAGCTTTGCTTAACATCTTCCTGCGGAGTGCCGTCGTAGCGTTCCACCTCCACATACCAGTCTTTCATACCGTTGGCATAAGCCTGATCGAAGATGGCCTTGAAATCCATGGTACCGCTGGCACCAATGGCTTTTGCATCCTTGATGTGCAATATTTTTATCCGGTTGGGATATTTTTTCAGATAATCAATAGGGTTATATCCACCTTCTTGTGTCCAGTAAACGTCATTTTCGAACATAACATGGTCAGGGCTAGTTGCTTCAAGCAACAAATCGTAAACGGGTACTTCGTTCACTTTATTTTTAAACTCAAACGCATGATTGTGGTATCCGAACTTCATACTGGCAGTGGCAACAATCAAACCGATTTCGTTGAAATAATCACCATATGCCTTGATATTGTCCATGGTTGCACCTTCACCACTGAGCGGGGATGAGGGCATCACCATATATTTCATACCGGCGCTGGCATGTGCTTCGACTGCTTTGTTCCACCAAGCCATGTCTTCGGTACGGTTCTCACTCAGGTTACGTCCCAAATGTGAACTTGTCAATCTCATACCTAAATCGTCTACCATTTTTTTGAATTCACCCGGAGCTAATCCATAGAATTTTCCATCGCCACCATTATAACCTGCTGCTTCCAGATTAACATAACCCATTTTTGCAACGATTTCGAGTACCTTTTGGATACCAAGATCCGAAACGTCGTCGCGCAAAGAATAAAGTTGCAGGCCTATATGCTTTTTAGATGCGCTACCGCCGCCACAACTTGATAAAATGCTGCCGCCTATTACACCACCAGCTACCATCATGGAAGCTTGCTTGAGAAAATCGCGTCTGTTTGCCATTGTATTTAGTATTTTTGAATTTTGGATTTGGAATGATATTTAAAATCACAAAAGTATAGATCATTTTCACAAAAAACAATAAAAAATGGAATTTTTACGTATATGCTGTAAAACCAAATTCTACCAGGGTAACTGCATTAAAATAAAATGTGTTAACATTTTATAATTTGTGTTTATTTTTCATCCACGAACCCTGAAAGGCTCACCGAAGGTAATTACACGAGTTTTATATTATAGCAATTGAATTTATTATGTACTATATCCATCTTCGGCAAACCACCCTAAAATATCCGATACTGAAATAAGATTTAGAGCATCCGCAATGGCAGCCTCCAGCAATTCTTTGGTCCTGGCTTTCACTTTTCTCAGATAAGCCTTCATTTTCGACCACATCATCTCAATGGGATTAAGATCGGGACTGTAGGGGGGCAAATATCGGATAGTGGCTCCGGCAGCAATGATCGGCTCCATAACACCCTCCACCTTGTGTGAGCTCAAATTGTCCATCACAACAA
>JAVBNI010000209.1:0-22009 GCA_031551645.1 Bacteroidales bacterium
TGCCATTGGCAGTGCCAAAAGATACAGGATTGTCAAAGATGAGTGCCGTTTACGTAAGGAGGGATTTGTGGACAGAATATTTGCCACTTGTGCAGCCTTGCATAATTTCAGGATCAAACGCAGGCCGTTCCAATACGAAAACAAATTAACATAATGTCTATTATTTGCATGTGAAAATAGCCCGTTAGGGTTTTCACGTCAGTAGAGATATATTCAAGGATTATATATCCCTTGTCCGAAGGACATTAACCCACCGAAGAGGTTTATCCCCTACGGGGAAAAGAGGTCGAGGCAGCTTCGGTTCTATTGATGTCGATGCCCTGACGGGCAATTATAACATGGGAATTTTATTTTGAACACGTTCCTAAGTCTTTTTTTGAGGTATTTATTTTTTATTCCTTATTCTTTTTTCTGCCGAAAAAAATAACAAAAAACGGCTCGACGATTTAAACGCGCTCCGCCTATTGGCTTCGCTTGAACGGAAAATCGTCAATATGGTGCCTACGGCATTTTTTGACGGGCAAAGCCATGAACCATGTGAGCATATTTTTCAGAACTTGCGCGGGCGTTAGCGAAGCTTTCCTTATTGACGCTAAGCTGTCTAAGCGTAGCCAATAGGCGGAGCGAGTTTTTAGCGTCAGGCCCTTTTGGGTACTTTTTGGGGTGCCAAAAAGTACAGAAGAAAAGCCGTAGAAGATAGTACTCTATTTTGGATAGCACCTCAAAAAAGAATTAACCTATTTCTGATAATCGTTCAAATAAATAGCCATTTTAAAAATTTACAACCATGCAAAAGTATATTTACTCATTTCCGAAAATACAGATACTCGGATTTTTTTTGTTTGTCATGATGATTCATACACATGGACAAAAGGCATCTATGGATTCCAGTGTCATCCGGCAAACCCTTTTATTAAAGAGCCAGCAGTATCACATGCAAGCGGCTAACAATCTTGCAATAGACGGTAACGAAATCAAAATGATGGCTGCTTCGCTGCCTGCTACCTATAACTGGTATGTGGCTGCTACCGGTAACGACAACAATTCAGGTACACAAGCCGCTCCGTTCCGTACCATACAATACGCGATCAACAGGGCTACCAGCGGACAGGCCATCAAAGTCGCCGACGGACAGTATGTGGAATGTATCAACTACAACGGGAAAAACCTTAAAATAGTGGGAAATCCCGGAAATCCGTCTGCCGTGGTTGTTGACGGCAACCGGGTTACAGCCACCGTAATCATGAGAAATGTAGCATCGGGGGCTTTGTTGTGCGGATTCACCATAACGGGAGGTTCGGGGCACAATGTTGACCTGTCATGTGGCGGAGGTATTTTCCTATACGCCTCCAGCCCTATTTTGTCGGATTTGGTGATCACCGGCAACCAGGCTCCCGGAGGATGTGCGATGGCAACAATCGGCTCATACCCGACCATCCAGAATACGGTTATCTATAATAACACGTGTATCAGCCTGAGCTATGCGCTCCGGTTCCATCAGCAATCCCGGGCTCAAATATATAATGTGACAATTGGTGAAAACCCGGGATCTTTTTGTTCTATCGGTGCAACATATAGTTCGTATGTGACTGTCAGGAACAGCATTGCTTACAACCCGGCCGCCCCGTATGAATTAGTCCTTTTGAATTCGGCCAACTATCTGGGATATTTAAGTTACATAGATGCCTACTACTGTAACGTCAGGGGTGGAACCAGCCTGTTTAACGAAAACGGACAGGGAACTATTACAGCCCATGTCGGCCTCATCAATGTTGTTCCGGGTTTTGTCGATGCTGCCTCCGGAAAATACCAGTTGGCAGCCAATTCACCATGTATCGACCAGGGCGATCCCGCTGCAAGTTGGAACGATATCAATTTTCCGCCCAGCCGGGGCACCGTGCGTAATGACTTGGGAGCGTATGGTTGGCAGGTATCCGCACAACCATACCAGGTAACTCCCAGGGGAATAACATTTAGTTACGACTTATCAGGAAATCAGACAGATCGCAAAGTGATCGTCATCCAAGGTCTGAAGAAGGCGGCATCAGCCCAGGTTTTCGGGAGTGAAACTATGTTCGGAGCCACAGGAAATACCAATATAGAACAACCCCCATTCGAAGAGATGATAGGCGAACAAACCATTACCATATACCCCAACCCAACCAAGGGAGAACTCAGGATTGACATTAACGGCGGAGAAATACCCAAAGGGGCGAAAATATACCTGTACAATGCTTCCGGGAACCTGTTAAGACAGTGGACACAAATATCCGTATCCAACAAAATGGATCTTTCGGGCTATCCTGCCGGTGTCTATATCCTGTATGTTCAACTGGGAGAAAAACAAAGCTCCTGGAAAATTATCAAGGAATAGTGAAAAGTGGAAAATTGAAAGTTGAAAATGAATTGAAAAACACACCACGATGAAAACAAAATTTTATTCTTTATTATTGGTTATTGCCTTATTGCTGGGCATAGTTTCCGTGTCAGGCCAGACCTTTACCTTTGGCCCTGAGGTTACAGACAGCTTACATTCGATGTCGTTAATAAGCGACAGCCTGCAAAAAGTGCCTATCCTTATCGGTGTATCAACATCCGAATTGAAAGAAATTTCGAGCGTGATCGAACTGCCTGCCGGTGGCCCGGCAAAAAGTTACGGCCAACTTTTATTTCCGCACATACCCAATCAATTCGACATCGCAACGGACAAGGTGGTCGGAGAAATACCGATTCAACACCAGGTTACCCCTACCGGTAGTACCGTTTACAACATCCCCATAGAAGCTCCTGCAGGACGGCAGGGAACGGAGCCATCCCTTTCGATAACCTATAACAGCCAGGGAGGTAATGGTATTTTGGGTCAGGGCTGGGGACTGGGCGGTATCTCTGCCGTCACGCGCACCATTAAATCATTTTATTACAATGGGGAAGTAGCCCCGGTCAGTATCTACAACGATCAATTTACACTCGACGGGATGCGGTTGTTATTAAAATCCGAATCTACCACCGTGAAAGTCTATGAACCCGAACAGGGCAACATGCGTATTGAAGCATTTCTTAAGCCGGTAGGCGGCACGCCAAGGATCTGCTATTTCAAAGTATGGCTGCCCGATGGAAGCACTGCAATGTACGGATACACAACCAACGATACACCTAAACTCTTTTATCCCCTCACAAAAGCAACCGACAAACTGGGTAATACCATCATTTATAACTATACCGAACAAAATAACCATTATTACATAAGTTCTATTACCTATGGGTCTTCCAAAAACATCGCCTCTGCATATGCAACCATATCTTTTGCCTATAAAGCCCGTACGGACATAATCAGCGGATACGAAAACGGAACAGAAATCAAGGAAGACAAATTGCTGGAAAAGATAGAATGTAAATATAACAATAGCCTTACCCGCAGATATAGTTTTACTTACATCGCCAATAAGGTTTCCCTGTTGTCGCAAGTGGATTGCGAACTTTCGAACGGAAGCCTCAATCCGCTGAAATTCTATTATGGTACCGGTAATCCACAGACCCAGCTGACCAAAACGACCACCACCCCGGGAAGTTATTTTCCCTATTCATCTACTCAAAATTTAGTGATCCATAAGGGTAAATTCGACTTTACATCGGATAATGACGCATTAATCGTCTATCCTTATTCTATGCCGTATTACCAGAATGGCAATCAATATCTTAACTTTTATCCCGAAAACCAAACCATATTGCTGTATACCGGAATGAATAACAGTTATCAATATCCCGTATCTTTTACCACAGGAACAGGATTTATTGAAATGATGTCCGGATATTGACGGAATTCAGGGAGATGAAATAATAAAAATCAATAATATTACATCCGGCAGAGACGATAAAATCACAATTACCTGTTATAAAAAAAACAGTTGGGGTTATCCGTCAACAACAATAAACTACTTTCCCATGCAGGGTATTGAGTCTGGAGCCAGGGTATATCCAAATCCAAAAGCATTTTGTGTCGGGGATTTTGCAGGCACAGGAAGGGCGCAGGTGCTCGCCGTATCTCGCTACCATCCCGCAAATACGTCCAGATTATCAAGGATCATGCTGTTTGATGTAGATAAGGGTACCACGCTTCATAATGCAGATGCCAGTTTGTTAAAATTTCAGGCGGACAACAATGAGTCCGATATAATTTTTGCAATTGACTTTGATGGCGACGGACGTAGAGAATTATGTCATATCCACGCCAATGGGACCAATGTTTACCAGTTTTCCCCGGGTTCATCAACGCCTCTTGGGTTCTATCAGATAGCTACCATCACCGACCTGACCAGGTCTGCTGTCAGTCAGAGAAAACTGATGGTTGGCGATATCAACGGAGACGGTAAGACGGATTTGCTGTTGTCGCCAAACGGTTCTTATAATCAGGTCTTGGAGGAAACTATTGCGGCATGCAGTCCCGATGTTTGTCCTCATTGCGGTGGAAAAGCCCCCATCAGAAGCCCTCTGACTATGTGTGTCCATTGTTTTGCTCTTGTATCCCCTGCAACAAACTGCTATAGCTGCGGAACTACGCTTCAATCGGGCGTTTGCCCGGTACACGGGGAGGAGATTCATGTGCCGTATTACCACTATGTCAGTTACGGGAATGTATGGACTTATTACTACGCGACGGGAAATTCGACGGGTAATGGTTTTGTTAAAAAAACACAGAATCTTTTCAATCATGAAAGAAATATCGACAACTATATATTGCAGGATGTAAACAACGACGGTAAGGCTGATCTTGTCCGTAAGATGTCGGGAACCATCAAAGTATATCCGGCCGACAATAATGGCATATCGCCTGTACCTGAACCGACGCCATTCATGTCGACCTACTCCTCAGCCAGCCTGATCCCTACCGAGGTAATGAAGGATGGCACCAATACAAATTTTGTTGTACTGTACGACAAGTACATAGATCAGTTTCATTTTACACGCAACGATGCCCGCGAGCACATGATGTCGGCGGCCGTCAACAGCATGGGGGTAGTGACCAAAACAGATTACGGCCGCCTGAACGACAAGAGCCAAGGCAGCAGCGGCGATACCTACTATACCATAGGAACCGGCGCCTCGTTTCCCTTCAATGATATCGATGCCCCTTTGTGGGCCACCAATGATGTACAGACCTGGCACAAGGGAACCAAATACGCGGATTACAGCTACCGGTACGCCGGATTGGTCATCCACAGGCAGGGGCTCGGGTTCCGGGGCATGACCCGGTTTACGGCAAGGGACAATCTATCACCAAAGTTTACCACACAAACGTTCAATCCGCTCAAATACAACATCCTTGTAAAAGAGGAATCGCCGACAGCCCGGTCGGAAATGACCTATTCCGTTATCACCGCCGCTAACAAAACGGCTATTGTCCAACTTCAGCAACAAAAAGTAACCGACTTGTTGAAACAGAATATCATTACCTCTACCTATTCGTTGTACGACAGCTACAATAATCCGGGTAAAATAGTAACCGATTATGGCAGCGGCGTCAAAAATACGAAGGAATACACCTACTACAATACCGAAAGCGCCCAGATGTTTGCTGTGGGTATCCCGAAGGATGAAACGAACACCGCCACCCGCAACAATGCTTCGTGGGTAACAAAGACGGCTTTGACCTATACGGCAAACTGGCAGTTGGAAACCAAAACAGATTATGTGGGCGCCTCGCAGACCGGACAGGAAACATTCGGGTATGATACGGAAGGAAACCTTACCAATCGTACATTCAAGCCGTACAGTTCGACAAAGCCCGCCCTGCAAACGTCATATACCTACGACACAAACAAGCGTCTGATGAAAACGGAAACCGATGCTATGGGACGTATCACTACGTATGACGTATACGATGCTTTTGGCCGTGTGACTTCCGTAAAAAACTATCTGAACAAAACTACCCAATACGAGTATGACAAGCTGGACCGGCAAATCAAGGTCACCACTCCCGACAACGTGGTCAGCGAAAACAAATTCGCATGGAACAGTTCCAACAATGGCAGTGTGATATCTATCACCTCCACTGCCACCAAGCAACCCGCACAGATACAATACTTAGATGCATTCGGACGGACTACCCGTGAAGCTGTTGCCGGATTCAATGGCACAGCCATACTGACCGATTACCGGTACGACAGCTACGGGCGGTTGGACAGGAAGTCGGAACCATATACCGGATCGGCCCGCTATATTACTTACGGATACGACGCCTACGACAGGCTATCCACCGTAACGATGCCGTCGACCAGGTCAATCACGACCACCTATTCCCTGAATACCGTTACCGTTGTGGACGCAGGGCTGACCACAAAGAAAACCTACGACGCCTCGGGAGCGTTACTTCAATCGACCGATCCGGCAGGAACCATCACTTACGCCCTTCGTCCCGACGGGCAGCCTTCGTCCATCACCGCGCCCGACAACACGGTCACATCCTTCGAGTACGACGGCTATGGCAGACAAACCAAGATCATCGATCCCAGTGCAGGCGCCGTAGAATACAAGTACGACAGCGAAGGATTATTGTACCAACAAATCAATGCCCGCAGCCAAATCATCAAATACGAGTACGACAACTGGGGACGGCCATTGAAAACAACCACACCCGAACAAATCATTGATTATGTTTATCGTACGACTGATAAAAAACTCGAAAAAATAACAGCCGGCACACATTTTGAGGTCAGTTATGACTACGATGCGTTGGGACGGGTAAACAAGGAAACCGAAAAAGAAGGCGCCATCACCCTGGTGAAGGATTACACTTACGAGGACGGACGGGTGAAAACGGTGAAATACAACAATGTAGCCAACGACGTATTGACTTATACCTATAATACATACGGTTATCTGAGCGACATGAAATTCGGGACAACCATCGTTTATACCGCCAACAGCCGCGACCAGCGGGGCCAGCTCACAAAATACACCTATGGAAACGGGGTGGTTACCGACCGTACCTACAGTGTCAACGGCTCGCCGCTGACGATCAAGTCGTATAAAACAGAGACCAATCCCATTACCAATCTGTCCTTTGCCTTCGACGATGTTAAAGGCTTGCTCAATACCCGCAATGATGTTGTCGGCAGCGGCGAAGAAGCTTTCCAGTATGACAACCTGCGGCGGCTTAAACAACACGGTAGCACCACTAGGGGGGTTCAAAAGGCGGATTACAACGACATGGGTAACATCACATTCAAGACCGACGCCGGCGGGATGGAATATAATATTACTGCGAAACCTTATGCCGTTGGCTGGAAGGAAATACCTGCACCGCAAACCATGTCCGTACGCTACATCCGCGATGCAGTAAATGGAAATACAGTCAATGCATATTGCCACTGGGTGGAGGTACAAGCCCTCACCAGCGACGGGGCTAACGTGGCATTGGGCAAAAGCGTGAGCGGGGCTACCATGAGCAATCCCGGCCGGATAACCGACGGCAACACGACAAGCAGTTTTTATGCTGATGCAGGAACAGGCTCCAAAATAATTACCATCGACCTGGGACAGGTATATGCCATTGCCGAGGTAAAAGTATGGCATTACTATGCAGATTGGCGTACCTATAAAGATACCAAAACCGAAGTATCAGCCGACGGGGTCAACTGGATTACGCTGCACGACGCCGCCACGGACGGCACATACAGGGAAACGTCCCTGGGTCGGAGCTACGGCCCGAACACCGGCATACCTGAAAGGACAAGGAATGCCACCTACACGGCTATGGGAAGGCCGGCAACCATCAGTGAAGGCGGTTTGCAGGCTCAGTTCAGCTACAACCACGCCGGCGAACGGACAGTCATGAAATTAGTATACAGCGGCTCAACAACCTACGAACGCCATTACTTGGGAGGCAACTACGAGCGCGAAAACCGGAACAACACGATTACCGAACGTCTGTACCTGGGCGGAACGCCTTATGATGCTCCGGCAGTAGCCATCCGTACCAATGGCGGGGCATGGACGTACAACTACATTCATCGCGACTACCTCGGTAGCATCATAGCTGTAAGCAATGCATCAGGAACGGACGTTGAAAAACGCAGCTACGACGCTTGGGGCCGCTTGCGGCAACCACAAACGGCTAAGTTGTATGGTTATGACGCCCAGCCCACCCTGTTGCTGAACCGTGGCTACACCAGCCACGAACACCTGCCCGAATTCGGGTTGATCAATATGAATGCCCGACTCTATGACCCGGTTGTCGGCAGATTCCTCAGCCCGGATCCGTATGTGCAGGCACCGGACTTTTCGCAGAATTTTAACAGGTATAGTTATTGTTTGAATAACCCGCTAATATATACTGATCCAACAGGCGAGTTTATATTTTCATTATTTCTTCCTGTCATAGGGCCTTTTTTAGATGCAGCATGTTGGGGTGCTGTAATTAGTGGTGCTTCATATACCGCAAGTGTCGCCATGAGTAACGGCGGATTTAATAACTGGAATTGGGGACAATTCGGAAAGTCGGTAGGTTTTGGGGCGTTATCTGGAGCTGTGACATTCGGAATAGGAGAAGCGTTCCAAGCGGCGGGTAATTTTGCGGGCAACTTTGGGACAGAAGCTATACGCGGTGCTGCTCATGGACTTGCGCAGGGTGGTTTATCAGCACTTCAAGGCGGCGATTTCTGGAGCGGCTTTGCATCAGGGACATTAGGCTCGTGGGCGTCAAGTGGTTACAGCGCTTTAGGTCTTGATAAAAAATTGGGAACGGCTGGGATGCTTGGATTTGGTGCACTTTCAGGAGGAATTGGAGCGGCGGCGACAGGTGGCGATTTTTGGCAGGGTGCAGGAATTGGACTAATGACGTCTGGATTGAATCATGTGCAACATAAAGTCGAAGAACATAAATTCTTTTGGAGGTTAAATAGGCATTATACCAAGGGAACGGGCGAAGATTTTTTTATAAGCAAAAGTGAATTTAAATACATCCTTAATAAAGGGAAAATTGATTACGAAAATGCGGTTTTAGGATCTGATAATTACTACATTACAACAATAAATCTTTATGGAACAACAAATGATTTGGAATATTCTTTTGGGAGAGCGACAGTTAAATATAGAATGTCCGATGGCAAACATATTTATGGGGGCTTTTACGATAAATATGACTTTGATTCGAAGCCTTGGGGTGTAAGAAGTAATTCGGCAGAGATAATTACAAGATCTTATAATTCAACATTTAAGGGGACATCATTTAATATTTATTATAATAAGCGCTTATTTTAAGATGAAAAAAACTATATTGTTTTCGGTAATTTTTATGATGTGTAATGCTTGTATTGACAGGACACCGGAAAAGATATTAAAAACACAATTTAATATTGATATAAATATCTTTGATTATGCAGTTGATACATTCGATGAGTCTTGGAATAAAAATGGGGATGGAAGTTGTTTTATCAAATTCAAGATTAACCAAATTCATCAGGAAGGTATTGATTATTTAATCAATATGAAAGCTAAGCCACTTCCTGTATCCGATTCTATGGCTTTAGTAATTCATAAGATACAAAAAGTATATTCAACAGGAAATCATGCAGGCTATTATTTGTATGATCAAGAAATTTCAGACCCTCGAAATTTTAAACTATTTGTTTTTGATGTTGAAAATAAAGAAGCCATCTTATACTATCAAATATTATGATTAGTAGATAAACCACAATTTTGCCCCGATGAATGGAATGTAACACAGTTGAGTAATATTACTAATGTCACTGAAAATAAAATATATGCAAAAGTGCAGATATCAAAATTTGCGCTTTTTTTACGCATTGCCGCCTTACGGCAAAAAATGGGGGGCGATTTTGCGGCTTTGCCGCAATGGAAAACATGATTTTTGTCATTTTTTAGACTTCTTTTATCTCTAAAATACCATTTTCAAAAAAAGTTATTAACATTTTGTATTTCCACCTCTATCCCTCTACCCGCTTCGCTTTCTACCGTTTTTTACCTCGTTGAGCGAACATTTACAATATTACTTAAGTCATCGGGTAAATTCTAATTGCCGTTGAAGGTTCTTTGAAATTTAGCATTTTGATATACCCTTTTCATTTTGTAACGTTTATCTTTACACGGAAATATCAGATAATTTGGTTTTACATGATATGGTTATGTGTTGGGATATTTACGCTGTAGAAAAGTGCAGTTACGACGCCTGGTAAAAGAGTATATTCTAATAAAAGAAGATTTTGAAATTTGCTTTGTTATATGGTTGCCGCAAATCTGTTTTTGTGAAATAATCACTGTCAGGAAATAATATCAAGCGGTGTTTAATGATTGGTTAAATGAACGAAATTTAGACAATAACATGTATATTTGTGAAATTCTTATTACAAAACTTGATAGAAATGGTTGCTTTCCTGATGAAGCCATTCATACGTATGCGTACTTTGCTGCTTTTATCGTTCATAATGCTATTATGCCTGAACGCTTGCCGGTCGACGCCCGAAATTTCTATTGTTACAGACCCTGATATGGGGCAGGTGGCCACACATGGCTTGGATAAATTAATGGAAACACTTAAAGCAAAACGAATTCCTTTCGAAACCATAACATCCGGAACAGATGCCCGCGGCCGGATTGTATTAGTGGCCGGGATAGCCGGTGGTGATGGCTTGGCGGCAAATCTTTTAAAAAACGACAATCGCAATGTATTCGAAACGAGCGAAGCGTTGACGATCTGGAATACCCGTTGGCAGGACAAGCCCACCACGGTAGTTGCCGGGTATGATGATAAAGGCCTGATGTATGCCCTGTTGGATATTGCCAACCGGATCAGTTGGAGCACCGATCGCTCGGCGCCGTTACAATTTGTAAGGGAAGTAACCTCAAAACCCGATATCAAGGAACGGGGTATTGCCATGTACACCATGCACCGGCGTTATTGGGAAAGTCGTTTTTACGATGACCGTTTTTGGACGCAATATTTCGATATGATGGCACAGAACAGATTGAATATGCTCGAAATCCTGTTCGGCTACGAAAACGGTGGTTTCATGGCTCCGTGTTATCCCTACTTCTACAATGTAGATGGTTATCCGGATGTAAAAATAGCGGATATAACTGCCGAACAGCAACAACGCAATGTGGAAACCATGAATCACGTGATCAGGATGGCGCATGACCGCGGTATTGGGGTACGGCTGAGCATATGGGATCATATCTATCGCGGTGGCGTACAGGCCGGTGGAAATCCTGATTTTAATTATAAGGAAGATCAATCATTGCCATGGCAGGTCACAGGACTCGACTCCACCAACCTGAATGCGTATACCAAGGTCGCATTTGCCAAATTCTTGAAGGTCTTTCCCGATCTCGATGCTATTTTATTCAAGACCAACAATGAATCAGGATTAAAGACCAGGGAATTGCATGAGTTCAGCGTGAATTTTTTCGAAACTGTAAAGGAAACCGCTCCCAACATGATGATAGATATCCATTCCAAGGGTATTACCGATACGTTGATACGAACTGCTATCAAGTTGGGCATTAATTTCAGGATCGCACCCAAATTCTGGATGGAACAGATGGGCATGCCATTTAGTCCCACACACGTGAATCGGCAGGATCAGAAAAATCGGCGCCATGGCTATGCAGACATGTTGAGATATCCGCAACACTACCAAATGTTGTGGAAATTATGGAACGGCGGTTCCACACGGGTACTTTTATGGGGTGATCCCGGCTACGTCAGGCGTTTTGCTGAAAGTTGCCATTTATACAACAGTGATGCGTATGCCGTATACGAACCGTTGGCAACCAAAATGGAATCGCAATGGCACGATGCCGTACCTTTCGAATTATTGAACCCTCAATACCAATATTACCAATATGAATTTGAACGTTATTGGCATTTTTATCAGACTTTCGGTTTAATCGGTTATGACCCGGATACACCAGAAGATGTATGGGATAAGGAATTTGAAAAGCGGTTCGATGAAAAAACAGGACCAATTATTAAATCGGCGTTAAGCGAAGCAAGTTGGGTATTGCCCCGTATTGTTGCTGCTTGCTATCCCTACAGCTTTTTTCCGACAACGAGTGCATGGCCCGAAAAACAACGTTTAGGCGACCTGCCTCTTTATGCTAAAGCCGAAGGCAGCGACATACAACAATTTGCCAGCTACGATGAAGAAGCCCAGGTACTCTTGGGAGATCTGGAAACTGCCAAAACCCTGCCGTCAACGACTAGTTTATGGTTGGCAAGACTTTCGGAACGCATCAATCAAAAAGTCGCAGAAGCGGAAAAAATAATTGGAACTAAAAACAACAAAGAATTCAATTCGACAATGGTCGACCTGAAGATGCTGTCGAACCTCGCGCTTTACCATTCTCGCAGGGTTCCGGCGGCCGTAAGCTATTGTTTATTTGTACGGACAAAAGATATAGCCGCATTGGATGAAGCAATCGCCCATGAACAAAATGCCATCGAAGCATGGCAGCAGCTCGTTGACGCTGCAGGAGATGTTTACGCAGACAATATATTGATCGGGAAAAAGCCACTTTCAGGGCATTGGAGGGATGAGTTGGCCTCATTAAACAAAGGATTGGAAAAACTGAAAGAACAACGTTCGACTTTTAAACCGGATAGTCAGATCAAACAATCGCCTCGTTACAAGTCCGCTGTCGACACCGACAACAGCAAGCATTTCATCGTAAGTCACGATCCTTTGAATACGATGATTATCGGCCAGCCGGTAACCATAAAAGTTAAAGTAAGTGCGCCTACAGGATTAAAATGGGTACGCCTGCAATACCGTGCGGTTAATCAATATAAAGATTTCGAAATGTTGCCCATGATCGCTACCGGCGAAAATAATACTTTCCAGGCGACCATACCTGCCAATTTCATCGACCCGCAGTATGACCTGATGTATTTGATAGAAATGATGGATCGCAATGGTAAAGGGTTTATCTATCCTGACTTTAACGAGGAAACACCTTACAAAATTATAAAAGTGGAAAGTGGCAGTGCAGTTGAATTTTGAAATCTTTGAATTTTTGATGTGAATAAATCAGAATAGAAATACCGGTTTATTTTATATTTTTGTTCCGTCTAATGAAAAACACACCCGATAAAATTATTTTTCACTATACAAAGGCGATTTGTGGACCAAAGAATATTCTATTGCATGTGATAAGGTATTTATTCTCATATATAACATTTTGACTAAATTAACGTATACGTTATAATAAAAAAGTTTAATGCCCGTTATATCTAAAATATGATCAGGTATAACTTATATTTTGTAAATTTGCATCTTCAAACATTAATATGAAGTTTTTTAAGACCAGTATTTTTGCGATATCCATATCAATGAACGTCTTTCAGGTGATGGCTCAAGGAGGTCTAAATCCTGTGCGTACTGCAGTTCCCTTTCTTACTATTGCTCCGGATTCACGATCTTCGGCAATGGGTGATGTAGGGGTTGCTACTACTCCTGACGCCAACTCGCTACATTGGAATCCTGCTAAATATGCTTTCATTGAAAGCAACGGAGGCGTTTCGCTTTCCTATTCTCCATGGTTACGTAAACTGGTGGACGACATGAACTTGATGTATCTTTCGGGATATTGGCGGATCGACAAGATGCAGGTTATAGCAGCTTCGTTGGAATATAGCGACTTGGGGGATATCATGTTTTATGATATGACCGGACAATACATTACCAACGGAAAACCTAATGAGTTTTCTATTGATATGGCTTATTCACGCAAGTTCTCCGAAAAGATAAGTGCTGCATTAGCATTCCGCTATATCCGTTCGGATCTTGCTTCGGGGGTGACACAAACGGCAGGGATGAAAGCTAAAGCGGGTAATTCGTTTGCTGCTGATGTTGCCGTATATTATAATTCAGATTTACAGATTGGCGGTAAAAATGGTACATGGGCGTTGGGTTTGGATATTTCGAATATCGGTAATAAAATGTCATATTCGAATGAACAGGAAAAATCCTTTCTCCCGACTAATTTACGTTTAGGAGGATCGATCGGGATTAATTTTGACGAATTCAATAAAATTACCCTTGCCGCTGACATCAATAAACTGTTGGTGCCAACTCCGCCCAGTACGATAGACGGGGTTTCTAAAGGAAAAAATCCTGATGTTGGTCTCGTACAAGGTATATTTCAATCTTTTTACGACGCGCCGGGTGGTTTTAGTGAAGAATTACATGAAATCTCTTATGGGGTGGGGCTGGAATATTTTTACAAGGAAGTTTTTGCCATACGGGGAGGATATTATTACGAACATCCGACCAAAGGTAACCGCAAATATTTTACTATGGGTGTCGGGATCAGGATGAATGTAATTGATATCGACTTTTCATATCTCATCCCTACCTATTCCAACAACCCGTTAGCCAATACGCTTCGTTTTACACTGGTATTCAATTTTGGACATAAGGCATAAGTTGTCATAACCTTATGAATACAAACCTGAGAATAGGATTTGGATTCGACGTACATCAACTTGTCGAAGGTATTCCGTTTACATTGGGTGGAATTGTTATCCCACATTACAAAGGCTCCATCGGGCATTCGGATGCTGATGCGTTGATCCATGCAATATGTGATGCATTGCTGGGCGCTACCAATCTGGGCGATATCGGATTGCATTTCCCCGATACTGATCCTGCATTGAAAGGAGTGGACAGCAAACTTCTCCTGAAAAAGACGATAGAGTTAATTAACGAAAAGGGATACAGTATTGTTAACATAGACTCGACCATTTGCCTGCAAAAACCCAAAATCAGGCCTTATATCGCGCAAATGGCGGAAACATTGTCGCGCGTGATGAATCTCCCGGAGGACTGTATATCCATTAAAGCGACAACTACCGAAAAGTTGGGTTTCGCCGGGAGAGAAGAAGGAGTAGCGGCTTATGCCACTGTTTTGGTAACGAAAAAGTAAAGCCGGTAAAAATTAAAGATCAAACCTCATGATTTGACGAGGTTATCTATTTTTCGTTGTATACTCCAATTTCAGCAATAGCCGGAGGAGCTTCGTATTGATCGATGATCACTTTTACCTTATTGCCCCACACTTGGGTGAAACGTTCCACCTTGATCCGCTTATCATTGTTACCCGCCACCAACGGTTTCCAAACATTATTTGCCATATATTCGATACGGTATTGGCGGATATTGCTTTTATTCCCGCCTTCGGTAATGGTAATGGTGTTGAAAGGTTGCTCCGGCCCCAGGTCGATTTCTATCCAGGGATTCTTGACTGATGGATTAGACCGCCAGGCAGAACGGAAATTATCATCATTGACAAAATCCATGATGTTCATATCATCACTCCAACTTGAATCGGTCGGCTTGTGCTTGGCTATGTTGGATGATATAATTGGTCCGTCGTTTGCCGGAAGCTTGGGCAAAGCGCCTTCATTTTTCCATAACTTCCCGATTTCTTTCAATGCAGCTACTGCATTATCGTCGACCAAGCCGTCGCGGTTGGGTGCTACATTCAAGATAAAATTACAATGAACCTTATTGAAGGGTATCAGGTTGTCATTCACTAATTTTTTAGGATCTTTAACCGGAGTAACCGGAAAACTTTCTTTCCAGAACCAGTTGGCATTGATGGGGAGACACGACAAGGCCGGCAACCGGTTGGTTTCTTTCGAGATATGTTGTCCTGCACCTTGTTCATACGATTTAATGTCGGTATAGAACAATACTTCGGCCGGATATTTGGCCGCATTCAGATCCATCACCAGGCAGTTGGGTTGTAATGATTTGACAAGACGATAGATTTCGGCAAAGGGTATGTCATCGTATGAAATCCGTGACCAAGGGGCATCCCAACCGTCAATAATCAATGCGGTTATTTCGCCGTATCCGGTCAACAATTCGGTCAATTGGTTTTTCACCATTTCAATGTGTTGCGGGTTAATCCACCCCGGACGTAACTTGTGGTGCGTATCAAGAATAGAATAATAAAGCATAACTTTTAACCCCTGTTTACGGAAAGCATCGGCGTATTCTTTCACCACGTCGCGTTTCAACGGGCTATTCATCACACTGTAATCTGTTGTTTTGGTATCCCATATACAAAAGCCGCTATGATGCTTGGTTGTGAGGCATCCATACGACATATGGGCGTCTTTGGCTGCTTTGGCCCACTGGTTACAATCAAGCTTCGTGGGGTTAAATATGGATGGAGGAGCTTCGGGATCAGCCCAATCATCAGCCATATAAGTCGGAATATTGCAATGGATAAACATTCCGAAACGTAATTCGACAAATTGTTGTTGTAATTCAGCCAATTTTGAAATTGTTTGCGCTTTCGACTGGTTTGTATTGATACCAGCAAACACGATCAACCATGCAAGAACGGGTAAAATAGTCTTCATCTGTTTCACATTTTAAGAAAGAAATTATAGAATACTGTAAACACGAAATATTAAGCCTTAAACTTCTTAACAATCAGCGTTGAATTAGTTCCCCCAAATCCAAACGAATTAGACAGGAATACATCAAATCCAGTCTTCACTGTTTGAGTTGGAATTTTCAGTCGGGCAGCGTCTTCATCAGGCGTTTCGAGGTTAATATGCGGAGCAATGAAATCGTTTTGCATCATCAGCGTAGAATACACGATTTCGCTGGCTCCGGCCATCCACATCTCATGACCGGTCATTGACTTGGTTGATGTCACCCATGCTGTATGATCGCCAAACACATGGGCAAGGGCTTTCGCCTCGTTGCGATCGCCAATAACTGTGGAAGTTGCATGTGCATTAATGTAGGTAATGTCGGAAGGATTCATTTGTGCCTCGCGCAAAGACATTTCCAACGAACGGACAGGTCCCGACACATTTGGAACAGACAGATGATCGCCATTGGATGAAAAACCGTAACCAACAATTTCAGCAATGATAGGAGCGCCCCGCTTGACAGCCGATTCGTAACTTTCGACAATAACAGTAGCCGCTCCGCCACTGGGTATCAACCCATCCCGTCCGATATCGAACGGACGCGAAGCATGCGTGGGATCATCCTCACGCATGGAAAAAGCGCCCAGAGCATCAAAAGTACTGACAGAATACACATTTAATTCTTGTGCACCACCACAAATAATACAATCTTGCAATCCCCATTTTATCAGCAGGTATGCCAGCCCGATAGCATGCGAACCGCTCGCACAAGCCCCGGATATGGTCAGATTGATGCCTTTCACTTTGAAAATCACCGATAAATTCATGCTCACAGTTGAATTAAGTGATTGGAAGATAGCGCCCGATCCGGCCATGGTGGTGTCTTTCTTCTCACGAATAATATCAGTCGACCGTATAACCGATTCCACGCTGCTGTCATTGCCGTACAGTATCCCCAGTTCATGGTTTTCACAATAATCCATGTCCAAACGGGCATGTTGCATGGCCTCGAATGTAGCGACATAGGCATATTCGGCCTCTTCGGACAATCCGGCACGCGAACGCCTGTCGAGTATGCCTTTTAGTACCGGACGTTCAAGTATGCCGGTTAACCCCGACTGATAACCAAATTCTTTCCTTTTCGGATCTAATCCGATACCGGATTTTCCTTGATATAAGGATTTTGTGACTTCTGCTAAATTTTTACCAATGGTGGAATAGATCCCTATTCCGGTGATGACAACTCTTCTTTGAGACATTTAATTATTTACTCTCGATTGAAACGAAACATGCCGATAATCCGGATGATTTCGATACTGTTTTTAAGAATACAAAGATAAACGGATCAAGACAAAAAATATGTGGATAAAATGTATTTAATGAGTTCCAAAAGTTTATGCCCTGACGGGCAATTTAATTCTTCTTGCATGTACGGCTTTCTATTGACATTTTTACTTGCTGGCGCTGCGTGAAATCGCTTTGCTAAGTTCCCCTAACGGGGAATTGTCGTTGCCAGAATTACTTGCATGAGATCACTTGCGCCCGCCTGAATGTCGTAGTCGGGCAGGCTAAGTTGTCCGTAGGGCAACAACATCAATAGAAAAAAATCACCCTCAACTAATAATTGCCCGTTAGGGCATAAACAAATGCGAGAATTTTACACCAACAACATTTTGCACTTGACCCCCTTTAAGGCTTCTATCAATCATATTGATCAACAAGATATAATGGAAAATCCTACTCAAATGTGAAATTATTACAATAATTATCTTTATCATCCATATTTTGATATGTCTCGATATTGAATTGTTCTAAAGGGGTACGATGCATGCCTTTGATAAAATGCCCTTTATATCCTAATGATTCCAAAAATTTGAACGTATCAAACACCTTTTCTTTTCCAACATGCCGGGCTTCTATTTCCACCAGAATTTTAGGTTTATACTTTTTTAAAGTTTCAACACCTCCTTTAAATACGTGTAATTCATTCCCTTCTACATCAATCTTAAGGAATTGAGGATGTATATTCTCCCGGTTACAATAGTTATCCAATGTTTCAGTTGCTACTGTTTCTGTTATTTCAAAATCTAATTTACCTTTTTGTTCCACAATTGTTGCTCCAGGCGACGACCCCTTACTTTTTTTATTTCCAGGAATATAAAGTGTCGTTTCTCCTGTTTCATCTGATATAGCAAGATGTTCAATGGTAACATTATCCCAATGGAAAAGGGTTTTGACTTTTTTGATATAATGATAAAGGTTCGATTGGGGTTCAAAAGCATAAACCTTGCCTTTATTTCCTACTTGTTTTTGCATAAAATATAGATATCCGCCTTTATGCGCTCCAATATCCAAAACAGTCTGTCCATTTTCAACTGCAGTATTCAGGTAGGCTATGCCACCTCTATCATCCTTGTTTTTGTATTTATTAGCCCTATACCTGAGTTTGATACTTTCTAATAATTTCATCTGTTACCACTAATTTATTTATTATTTGACCCTAATTTACAAAGAGCAAAGATAATTCAAAAAGAATCATCCCTACCATTCCATGTACATACATTTGTTTTTTGCGACAGGGCAAAAAATAAATTCATGGTAAAAAATCTCTCGTGTTCTTTCTTTGACGTTCAAAACATCCGAATGAAGTGTACCCAAATACATTTTATCATAATGGCCTCGGTTAAGCACATACCAAGGTTAATTCGTATTATAAGAAAACGGAATTTAAGCGAGGTAATGATTTTTCTGATAAATTAAGTATTTTTGCTGCAACTTAATATCAATCCTTTGTGAAAAAGTATCTTGTAGCGAGCCTGTTGGTTTTATCATTTGTACTTACAGGCTGTTTTAAATTTGAAAATGTCGAGTTAATTGCCATCAAAGACGTCACTTATAATGAATTCAAAGATAATGTATTGCGATTAGATGTAGTGATGACTGTCAACAATCCCAATCGGTTCCAGGTAAAAGTAAAGGAAGCCAACATGGATTTATTGTTCGGCGACCAGGTAATAGGTACCGTCACACAAGTGGAACAAATTGAACTGGCAGGGCGGACCCAAAAAGATTATAAGTTGCAAATTGCGGTCGAAATGAAAGATTTGCAATCAAACCTTATTGCATTGTTTCGCTTGTTAATGAACGAATCGAATAAACTGAGCCTTTCCGGGACATTACATGTTAAGTCATTCCTGTATTCCAAAACAGTCCGAATCGAAAAAATGTCGTTACAATGATAGATTTTTGATCCACATATTTCATCGTAAAAGTAATTCCATTCAGCCATGCCAACATCTTATTTTTCTATTGAAAGGCAAGTTTTAATGCCTTGCGAAGAACTTTTGATGGTTGAAGACAACCGCCGTAGTTTGCTCATAGGCATTCCGGGAGAATCTGATCCATGTGAAAACCGGATTGTACTGACGCCCGAAACGGTCGGAATGTTGATCCAACACGGACACAAAGTATTGGTCGAAAAAGATGCGGGTAAACATACTAATTACCTCGATCTCCAGTATAGCGACCAAGGAGCGTATATTGTCGGACGTGAAGAAGTATACCGTGCCGATATCCTATTCAAAATCAATCCGCCGACAATTGATGAAATAAACCTGATGAAAGATAACCAATTGGTTTTTTCGTTTCTGCAAGGTTACCAGCTTACCGAAAAATACATACGTAAACTGATCGACAAACGGGTTACTGCCGTTTCTTTTGACAACATCAAAGACCGTTTCGGGTGTTATCCGCTAGTGAAAATGATGAGTGAAATTGCCGGAAATGTCTCTATCCAGATTGCAGCCGAATATCTCAGCAAATCATCCGACGGTAAAGGCATTTTACTTGGGGGAGTTTCCGGCGTCAATCCAGCCGAAGTGGTTATCATTGGTTCAGGTACAGCGGCGGAATTCGCTGCACGATCAGCATTGGGTTTGGGAGCTTTTGTCCGTGTATTTGATAATTCAGTACACCGTCTGCAGCGTCTACAAAGTAACGTAGGAAGCCGGTTGTATACCTCCGTC
Organism: Bacteroidales bacterium; assembly: GCA_031551645.1. Classification (GTDB taxonomy): domain Bacteria; phylum Bacteroidota; class Bacteroidia; order Bacteroidales; family UBA4181; genus JAIRLS01. The sequence goes on from JAVBNI010000209.1 coordinate 20,437, forward strand.
ATGTATCCACAGGTGATCAGTAAGGCCTTGGCTTCGGCCGATGCTGTTATCGGAGCATTTTATATGAATGAGCATCCTTGCCGTCATCTTATTACAGAAGAAATGATAAGCCGGATGAAGCCCGGTACTGTAATTGTCGACTTGAGCATCAATCAGGGGGGGTGTTGCGAAACATCCGAAATACGTACATTAAACAACCCTACCGTGGTAAAACACGGAGTGATACATTACTGTGTACCGAATATCACATCCCGGGTTCCCCGTACGGCTTCTATGGCTATTAGCAATATCGTATCGGGTATGATTCTCGAAATGGGTAAACAAGGAAACCTCTCAGCGTGGCTCAAGTCAGACACCGGATTACGCAATGGTGTTTATCTGTTTAATGGTATACTGACTGATCCGCATATCGGTAATTTATTTGGAATTCCTTCGCAGGACATCCACCTGCTGATGGCTGCTTTTTAATCCGGATTTTTACCTTTTCTCGTCTTCACCATATAAAATGCTATAGCTCATAATATAGCTCTACGTAAAATCTTCCAATGAAGCTGTCGTGGCATTGGTTTTAACAGAATCAATCCCCTGACGCATGGATGCTTCGGTGTCATACATTTCGCTAACTCCTATTACTTGTCCGTTACCTGCTTTCAGGTTAAAATAATATTTACCATTCGTAGCCTTTTTCTTGTCAAACCGGTTATCATCCTGTACATACCTCTTTACGGATTGAATACTGTCAATACATTTGACCTTCTGGGTATAACCCTCACCACTCAAGATGATTTTACCATTGGGAGCTTTCAGGTTAAACTGAAATTCACCGTTTTTTCTTTTATTGATTTCAAATTTTCCCATGATTGATAATTATATGGTTTTATATTCGCTGTTATAACAACAATTTATGTCTTTAGGTTTACGTAGTTGTAATCTTTTTAAAGTGTAACTGTTTTAATTTATTTCAAGTATAGAGACGTTAAATTATGTCTTATTTGACAATCCATTGACCGGGCGACCCGATGTATTCTATGGCGGTAGTACAGAATCAAGACTGTAGTGACTTGAGCCAGATAGTTGACGAGATTGTGACCGCAGGCGAATATCGTCTGGAAGTCAGGGCCATCCTGAACAAGGTCAAAACGATACGTAGCGGAATGCTGACCAACCTGATCGATGTGAAATAATCTCCGTACGGACCAAGGATCGTGGTCCCATGGGACCATGATTCCCGGTAGCATGGGTACTTAATGCATCATCAAGTATCCGGTGTTTTGAATACTTGTTCAAAACTGATTTCTTGTGCTTTGTCCGTCCGCATGGGTTCATTCATTCGGACTCATGAACGATAGCACGTAATTATCAATCAATGTCGTTTGATTACTATCTTTCCCTGACAGCGGACAATAAATGATAAATGACGGGCAAAGCATTGAATAAGGAATGCGCCCAAAATAAAATTCCCATTTCCAATTATTTCATGTTATCTTTGTTCAGCAACTTAACCAATGAAATTCCAGACATGAAAAACTTTTATTCGTTAGAGATTGAATCTCAGATGCGTCATTTTTTTGAA
>JAVBNI010000015.1:0-16303 GCA_031551645.1 Bacteroidales bacterium
TAACGATAACAGGCATTTTCTTCCGGAAATCGCTCATAAAAATATATAGAATTAACCCCCATAAATCGATCTCTTGTGCCCATGCTACAAAGGTAGCATCATTTTTTAATTAGTGCGCACTAAGCGCCTATACCGATTCATTTATATTCATCCGGCCTTGTTTGGGATACCGCCAAAAAGGGCGATATAGACTTTGTGCATATGATCATGATGATCGGTATCCTGATTCTGTTAGTTGCTGCTACTAACCATATCAACCTGACCATTACGCAAACTATGACCGAAACCAGGCAATTTGCTGTGATGAAAACCATGGGTGGCTCTCCGCATCAAGTGAGGTTGTACATCTACACCGAAATTTTCCTGACTATCGTCGTATCGGTCATATTAGCTGCCTTCATCACCCTAGCGATATTGCCCGTATTTGGAAACCTTGTAGGGAAACAATTTACGCTGGGGCTTCAAACATATCTTTACATGGCTTGCTTGCTGATTGCTACCATTGTAGTTGTCTCTATTATCACGGCCATTTACCCGGCATTTCTTTTTTCACGTATCCCGGTGATGCGGATTTTCCAAAATTCGTATAAAATAGGAGGCGAAAGTCTTCGTAAGGGACTAATTGTTTTCCAGTTTACCGTTTCCGTGGTATTGATTGCCAGTACTATTTTCATGTACCGGCAGATGCAGTTACTAACCAACGCAAAACTGGGATTTGACAAGGAACAATTGTTTGTCATCGACAATCCGGGTGAATCTGCAGCAGAACAATACGAACGGTTCAGAAATTCAGTCGATCAAATCCCTGCGATAGAAAGCATCGCTGGCACCAACAACGCTCCTGCAGGGAACATCAACAATGGCGGTAATATTAGAAATATAGGCGCTGCTGACGAAGAAGCCCATTCATGTGCTATTGTGGTCCCAACTGCCGGCTTCCTGCCAACCATTCAAGCGTATTTTCTTGCCGGGACTGATTTTACCGAAGCGGGAAAAGGTAACCAGATTATTTTGAGTCGCAAGATGGTAGAAGAGTTAGGCGAAACGCCGGAAAGTATCATTGGAAAGGAATATGAGATGAAATATTACGGTAAAGGTGGACTGAGAGTGGTAGGTGTTGTGGATGACATCCAATATCATCCGTACTTGAAGAAAGACGAACGCAGTGGTACTGTTTTCTGGAACGCATCTTGGCCGCCTTCATCAATTGTTGTCCGTACTTCAAAAGGTGATTGGCGAAATGCCGTCGCTCAACTCGAAAAAGCGTGGACAGAAGCTGTTCCCGACTGGCCGTTTTCCTACGAATTGATGGACGAACGTTTGGCACGAAGCTATAAAAAGGAGCTTACGGATATTCGTACTATTACAACATTCTCTGTAGTGGCCATCATTTTGTCATGCTTCGGGGTGATGGGCATCAGTCATTACACCACCCGCAAAAGGACAAAAGAAATTGCTATCCGCAAAGTGAACGGGGCCAACAAAAGGAATATCATGGTATTGTTGAATTCCAACTTCATGGTTCTTAACATAATTGCTTTTATTGTAGCCATACCGTTGGTGATCTTGTTCCTTAACCATTGGTTGCAGAACTTTTCCTATAAAACCAATCTCAGTTGGTGGGTGTTCGTGCTAGCAGGACTTACCACATCGCTTATCGTTCTTGCCACCGTCAGCTGGCAATCGTGGCGGGCGGCAACCACTAATCCGGCCAAAGCGCTTAAAAGTGAAGAGTGAAGAGTGAAGAGAATGTGATGATCATATGATATAATTGTCCGGAATTTAATATTGTGATATGATGAATGATATTTTTAATATGGGGACATTTTTAAAGTTCCTCAGCAAAAACAAATTATACACCGCCGTAGATATATTGGGTTTATCCGTATCGTTAATGTTTGTCATCCTGATAGCCATATATACCATTCAGGAACTATCGACTGACAGATTTCATGAAAAGGCGGATCGTATTTATATTTTAGGTAATGAGAGACATTTAGGGAGCGCCTACAGAATAGCAGGACATATTCAGGAACAATTTCCTGAAATCGAAAAAACCTGTCCGATCAATTCGGATTTCAAAAATATTTCTGTTTCAGCAGGGGGAAAAAATGTAAATGCAAATTTGTTGCTTACCGACTCCACTTTTTTCGATGTGTTTAGTTTCAAACTTATCACCAAAAATAAAAAAGACGCATTGATTGCCAAGAATTATGCGGTTATTTCAGAAACTTTTGCCCGCAAAGCTTTTGGAAATACCGATCCCGTAGGACAATCGATACAAATAAAAGATTTATCCTTTATCGTAAATGGAGTCATGACGGATATTAAAAACTCGACAATTCCCTACAGCGATATTCTGCTCCGGTTCGAGAATGTTACGCCCTTCAATCCCTCGTTAATATCTGAAACATTCGACAATTCCGGAGGAACTAATATTTTCATCTTGGAAAAGGAAAATGCTAATTTGAAGGTAAGGGCGGATGATATGGTCACTTTTTTCAAGAAAATCAATTTTTGGGTATATAAACGGGAACTGCAAAGCAAAGTAATCTTTGTACCCATTAAAGACATTTATTTTTCAGAAATACAGTCGGCCGATAAATTGCGCCATGGCGATTGGAAGTTTGTCATGCTTCTTATGTCCGTTGGGATCATCACCCTGGTATTTGCTGTTATCAACTATATCAACCTGACTGTAGCCCAAACAGGTTTTAGAGCCAAAGAGATGGCTACCCGCAGATTATTGGGTTCCACAAGATACGAATTGATTGTCCGTATTGTATTCGAAGCAGTTTTTTTGTGCCTCCTCTCCTTTTTGCTGGCGTTGTTTCTTGCATTTGCATGCGCCCCTTATGCAAGCGCACTGCTCGAGAGGGAAATAGATATTATTGGTGCAATTTCCCCGTTAAGCCTGTTGTTGGTTTTTGCTACGGTCATTTTGTTGGGTATTATTTCCGGTATGGTTCCGGCAATCGTAATTTCCAATGCTCACCCTATTGAGGTGGTTAAAGGTAGATTCAACCGGAAAAACAAAATGGTTTTCAGCAAATTCTTTATCACATTTCAAAACATTATCACGATGATGTTGTTGGCTGCAGCCATTACCATCAGTTTTCAGACAAACTACCTGATCAATGCGCCGTTGGGGTATAACAAGGCAAATATCATTAATATTCCTACCGACAATTTTGAGAATAAGGAAGAAATTGCTGTTTTTGCAGATGGAATCAGACAGTTGGCTGCGGTAAAACGAATCGCATTTGCGCAAGGGACGCCGTTTGATCGTGGAAATAATTGGAGTGTCAATTATGACGGTAAAAACATATCATTCCAGGTTCTGGGTGGTGATACTGCATATTTTGAGATGCTTGGGCTGCAAAAAATAAAGGAAAACGGAATAGCGACTCCGGGTAGTTTTTATCTTACTCCTCAGGCCTTAAAAGAAACCGGATTGGATGAAGATGCACTTACATTTAAACTTGGAGGTCAAAATCCATCCATAGCAGGTATCTTTAAAGATATTCAGTTAGGCAATATCACCCATTCTTTACAACCTGTTCTGTTTTGGATATCAGACTTTAAGAATAATCTTCCGTGGAATGTGCTGGTTGAAATACAAGGAAATCCAGATGCAGGGTATCAGCAGGTGAAAGAGGTTTTTGAACGGACCATTGGAATAGATTTTAACGGAGATTTTATCGAATACGAAATTGAAAAATCATTTGCCAGTCAGCAGCGGATATCCAAAATTATTTCCATTTTTTCCGCTATCGCCGTTCTGATATCTTTCTTGGGATTATTTGCCATGTCCACTTATTATATCCGTCAAAGATCAAAGGAAATAGCGATCCGGAAAGTACTTAGTTCCGGTAATTTTGAAATACTATCCAAGCTTGTCGTCACATTCCTTAGTTATGTACTTATCGCTTTTGTAATCGCAACACCAATTATCTGGTATTTGATGCAACAATGGTTATCCGACTATGCTTACCGGATCAATTTAAGTCCGTTGATCTTTATTTCGGCGGGTCTTTTATGCCTGTTTTTTTCTCTCGTATCCGTATTGTGGCAAAGCTGGAAAGCAGCTACGGCCAATCCTGTAGATACCATAAAAACAGAATAAAAGTTACTGTAATACTTGGCCGATAGGAATGGATTTACACTCAACCATGAAAGGTTTACCTTGTGGTGGAACTGCTTTGCGCTAAGTTGACTAAGGGCTTTTCAAATAATAATTATACCAATTTAACCTCCGTGTAACTCAGTGGATTCTCAGTGTAACTCAGTGTTATTGGTTTGTTACACTGAGTACCGCAGAGAAGACACTGAGAACCACTGAGAATATATTTGTTATATTTATTTCTTAACAACCCCTAAGTTTCACCGTATTCTTAGCTATTAGTCCACATCAATTTTGCTATTTCATTCACCATGCTGCACATTGTATCAAATTTGCTTTCCATGTCTCGCAGGAGTTTGAATTGTGCCAAGGTACGTTGCCAGTTGTGTTCGGGCGAATGTATTTTATAATATAAATCGCCGTCGAGGTAATCGGCAAAAAAACGTACGGTTTGCATGTAAGTCAATAGCTTGGCTCCAAATGCAAGATTGTCGATTTCGACAGGCAACAGGAATGATCCGGCTTTTTCGAGGTAACCGCGGGTATATGCTTCGAAAATGTCCATATCAAGGGATATCCTGCTCAAGTTAGTATCATCTTCTTTGCCGGTATTGGCGCCTGTGCGCATGAAATCACCAAAATCACTGAGCACATAACCGGGCATTACCGTATCCAGATCGACTACACATTTTACATGTCCTTCTTTGTCAAACAAAACATTATTCACTTTCGTATCGCAATGATTAATGCGTTTAGGTAATATTCCTTCACGGTGCATGCGTTCGGCTTTACACATTTCCCCGGCACGTTTTTCGATTTCGTCCACCATATATTGCGTTTTTTCCAATCGCCCGGCCTTGTTGTCCTTCACAGCCTGACGGAAAGTAGCCAAACGGCTTTCCATATTGTGAAAATTCGGTATGGTTTCCGTTAGTGGCTCACCTGGAAGATCGGCCAACATAGCCTGAAAATCACCAAAAGCCTTTCCCGCCTGATTAGCCAGCTCAGGAGTAATGTTATCGTAGCTGATGCTGTCGGGAATAAAATAATATATCCTCCAGTAATTACCATCTGTATCGACAAAATACAGTTTACCATCATTGGCCGGGATCAATCGCAATACGCGATTTTCGACATCCTTTATGCCTGCGGTGACAAGTTTTCCCCGGATGTGTTCAGTTACACGGCGTATGTTTTCCTGCAAACCCGGGACATTTTTGAAAATATGATGGTTGATACGCTGCAATACATAACCGGGAAAATCATCAGACACAACATCGACTTTATATGAGTCATTGATATGGCCGGCGCCTAAGGGTTTTACCGATTTAATTTTTTCCTGTATGTCAAATTGTTCGACAACGGCTTTCAGTTGAGGTTCGTTCATTTCATCATTTATTTAAGTTACAACGATGCAATGATACAAAAAATATAAGAAATGATTGCTTGAATGAAACAAAATAGTTGGCTGTAGTTAAGAACTGTATTGCAAAAAGTATAAATCATACCAGCAAAGTCGCATACCTGACGGCATGCAGCATAGCGCGTGAGGGTCATTATTTCTACCGATATTCTATCCCTAACGAGGTAGTTTAGGTATCCCGTTAGATAGAATATTGGTAGAAAATATTTCCAATCCTGCCTCGTATTGCATGCCGTAGGTATGCAACCTAAAACAACAACGCAATATTTAACTACAGCCGGAGGTAATTATAACATGCATATTTTTAGTTGATTATTGGTTTTCATAGCGTTACTTTATAACTAACTTAACAGTAGTATAATTTTCAATTACCCGCCTCGCTTAGTGAGCATCGCTGGCGCTAAGTTCTCAATCCTCAATTGTTTAATGACTTACAAATTTGTAACCTACACCTTTCAGGGTTTTAATGTGTTCGTCGCCGATTTTTTCACGAAGTTTACGAATGTGAACATCTATCGTACGGTCGCCAACAATAATATCGTCTCCCCAAACAAGGTTGAAGATTTCTTCGCGGCTGAACACCTTTTCGGGTTTGGACATCAACAAGGCCAACAATTCGAATTCTTTTTTGGGTAATGTCAGTTCCTCACCATCCCTGATGACAACAAAACGTTCCTTATCAATGCTGAGCGAACTCTCTTTGGAAATTTTATTTTCCTTCGTTTCCGATACTTCCAATTTACTGTATCGTTTCAATAACGCTTTGATACGTGATTGTAATAGTTTAGGTTTGATCGGCTTACTGATGTAGTCATCGGCCCCGGCCTCAAAACCTGCAATTTGCGAATAATCTTCAGCCCGTGCTGTCAGGAAAGCAATAATACTATCGTCCAATTGCGGATAGCTGCGCATCTCTTCACATGTTCCGACGCCATCCTTGCCGGGCATCATCACATCCATCAATATCAAATGGGGTATTTTGTCCAATGCGATTGTTATGGCGCTGTCACCATCCATAGCCGTAAACACCTCATACCCTTCTTTTTTCAAGTTATAACTCAAAAATTCGAGGATATCGGGTTCGTCATCCACCAAAAGAATTTTGTATATTTTTTGTGCCATAGCGCGACAAATAAATGGTTAATGGTTAATGGTCAATGATTAAAATCAAGAAATACTGAAGGATCGATTATTTTAAGAATACCAATGTTGCTCCATAACCGTATTCTTTGAAAGAAGCATCCTGATAACGAAGCCGGGGATATTTCTGATCCAAAGTCCGGTGGATTTCAAGACGTAAACGACCATTGCCCACTCCGTGTATGAATACAATACGCTTTTGACGATTGCGAATGGCACTTTCAAGGGTAATATTAAAACGTCCCATTTGTATGTCAAGCATTTCGGAAGGCGACATAGCCTTCGGATTGTCTACCAATTGTTCTATATGCAAATCGACTTCTTCGTTGTTATCCTCAGCATCTTTTTTGACGGATTTAGGCTTGTGATCATCGATATGTTTTTTTTGCTTTTCGAATTGCATCTGTACTTCCCGTGCTACATTTTCAATCCCGGCCATCAGAAACTCTTCTGAAACATTAAAAATCAATGCCTTTTCGTCGAAATATCCGGTTGTCGTATAGTTGGTTGGATCTGTAAGATAAAACTCGTCGATTTTCAATTCATAATGCATCGGTTCCTGGGGCATGAAAGCTCCTTTCTTAAAGAATAGGGTTTCAAGACGTATGCTGGCGATGTTTTTTAACTCTCCGGCGGATATCCTGGCCAGATGAATAGTGGAATCGTCTTCGAGCATTCCCGCCTGTATACCCCGGTATGTTCCGTCAGTTACCATCGCTGCGACGTACATGATTTGATAACTACAATCGTTGATTAAATATAAGTTATAGGATACCTTTCCATTTTTCTGGCGCTCAGCCACCCATGCCAGTAAAATACTGACGGATATATCGATATTTGAAAGTTCCGACTCGCCGGACAGATCGATATAATCATCCGCCGGTTCCGGGGTACGGGAAGATGATGCCACCGGATAATTGAACGCGTCTGGTGTGACGGATGTTGTAAAAGGTGTTGATTCTGTTTGTGTTGATTCCACTTTGAGTAATTGCGAAGCCTGGGCAGGAACTTCGAAACCATCCTCATTCTCCACATATATATTCTTTCCTTCCACGCGGGTAACGGTTCCCCCTCCCACTTCGTTCAAAAACTTTACTTTGTCACCTTTTTGAAGTATCATTTACGATTGATTTGAAACGACAAAATTAGTCAGAAAGTTTATTATATGAGATAATGGTCAATGGATAATTGGAAATCAGGCTTTGACAATTGATCTAATTTATACAAAATCAGTATCTAAGAAAGCTACGAAACATTAGACGTAAAAATACCGAAAGAAAAACAAAACAAGAGACGGGTGAATTATTTTCGGCCCGGATTGTGACATCGTTTATGAAAATTTGATCAGATCAAAAGCCGTGATGAATTTCTTTGCATTCTTTGTTCCGGAACTGAACGCAGTAACGTAAGGTACAGGAAGTGTAGCCATACCAGAGTAACCGCATCAAAACTTTCATAACAAAATCCTCTGTCAATTCCTGAAGAGTTGGCGAGGTTGTATCTCCGCTTGCCGCTTGTTGCGGTCATTCGTTCAGCTCCTAATTATACACTGTCCAGCCTTTTTCGGTAGCAATGCTTCGGTTGCAACCGATTGTGCCGGGATTATCTCCTATACCCACAGTTTTCTCGCCCGCAACAATGTTGCCATGCAGCGTGTCGAATAAAACATTTAACCCATTGACAGTAAATCGATTATTCTTAACCACCAAATGTCTAAGCGCAGTATTTTTGCCTACATCCAAGCTCGTTAATTCATTCCACCAGCAAGACAAATAATCCATCGCAGTATTTTTGCTCACATCAAGACTTGTTAGCTGATTAAAACTACAATCCAAATATCTCAGCACAGTGTTTTTGCCTACATCAAGGCTTGTTAGCTGATTACGGGAGAAATCCAAATGTCTCAGCACAGTGTTTTTGCCTACATCAAGGTTTGTTAACTGATTACTGTTACAAACCAAGATTGTCAGTACGATGTTGTTGCTCACATCAAGGCTTGTTAACCAATTACTGCCGCAATTCAATTCTGTCAACGCGGTATTGTTGCTCACATCAAGGCTTGTTAACTGATTATGGCCGCAATACAAGCTTTTCAGTAAAGTGTTGTTACTTACATCAAGGATATGCAATTGATTACCGGGGCAATACAAACCTTCCAGCACGGTATTGTTGCTCACGTCCAGATTCGATAATTTATTACTCGAACAACCCAAGTATGTGATGTTCTGCCCATCAATGACGGTGTTGCGGGCTGATGTGCCGGAAAAGGTATGTCTATACACTTTAGATGGGACAAAGATGTTCCCGTTGTATGCTGAAAGCGTAAACATTTCCGGCTCCGATTCGTCGCCCCAGTCAACGACGGCCGTTCCCGCACCTGCCAGGTAAATCGCTACTTCGCCTGCTTTTGCTGTGGTCATAGTCATGGTCATGGTCATGATTGGTTCGAGTTCTGGGTCCTTCTTACATCCCGTACATGCAATCGCAGCAACCACAAGCACGGCTGCCGTTTGTTTCAATATGCTTTTTTTCAAATTATTACTACTCATTTTTATTAAAATTTAAATGATACGTCACAGATATGTTTTGAAAATAACGTGATTGTACAGTGATGATGTTTCGTAACATGCCAAGTTACACCGTATGCGTAGCTTGTGCGTGTGGCTATATATATTTTCGAGATGTGTCAAGGCATTTTCCAGTAAATATGATTATAAAAGTACAAAGATAAAAATGATTTTGCTAATGATTGCAAGGAAATTGATATAATGATAAGAAAAACAGAGGACATAACTCTATTGGATTTTTACGGTACTGTGTAGTTACAATTCCTCAATATTTGGATATATTGCAGCCTATTGTTCCATAAAAAATTTTGAAAGTTCAGAATATTCCGGTTTCTTTGTCTTCTCATAGTTAAATTAATCAATCAGATGAATATTTCAAAAAATAAAGTGGTATCGTTGTCATATGAACTTCGGCTTGACGGTAAGGACGGCGAGATTATTGAAACCGTAAATGTCGACCAGCCGATGACATTTATACATGGAAACGGATATCTTTTACCTGAATTCGAACGCAACATTGAAAATATGAAGACGGGTGACGATTTCGCATTCCTGCTGACTTGTGAAAATGCGTACGGACCTGCTATAGAAGATGCCGTGGTGGACATTCCTATCAATGCTTTTATGGTTGATGGCGAGATAGACAATGATATGTTGTTTGAAGGCAATGCTATCCCGATGACCGATTCGCAGGGGAACCGTCTGAATGGTATTGTGGTAGAAGTAAAAGATGATGTAGTTGTTATGGATTTCAATCATCCCTTAGCTGGCGACGATTTGTATTTTTCGGGAACAATCGTAGAAGTACGCGAAGCTACTCCCGAAGAACTGACTCATGGTCATGTTCATGGAAATTGTTCATCGGGCGGTTGTGACGGTTGTAACGGGGACTGCCAATAATCCGGAGTTTTTATTAAATAACTGTAAATAAGACCAATCAAAACCTATCAGTATTGCAAATTTGATAGTTAAAGATTATACATAAATTGAAGAAGCCGGTATAACCCGGCTTCTTTTGATTTTGTGATTCCTTATGAAATTATTCATTTGGCAGAACTGTTAATGATGCAAATACTGTCAAATAACAAGGATCTTTATTAACTAATTACGCTTGCTTAGAACTTCCGCTTCGTATTTCGCAATATCATTTATGCATTCCAACCCGGAAGGAACATTATTTGTGAGGCAGAAATAGTCCCACACCGCTGTCCAGGGAAGAAGTTTGCATTCTTCGAGCAAAGCAAGGCGTTCGAACCAACGGCCTGAATCTTCGTATTCGCGAAGTTTAGCAAGCGGTTCGAGTAAAGCGAACGTGAATGCTTTTTGCGTAGAACGAGCACCGATCACATAAGCGCCGATACGGTTGATGGAAGCATCAAAAAAGTCAAGACCGATATGAACCTTGTTTAAAGCATCCATACGCACGATTTCCTGTGCAAAATTCGACAATGCGTCGTCGAAGATCACCGCATGGTCGCTGTCCCAACGTATGCCCCGACTGACATGGAACATCAGTTCGTCGGAAAACAACAGCAGGGACGATATCTTATCCGAAACCGATTCGGTAGGATGAAAATGCCCCATATCCAATGTAATCATTTGCTTGCGCGAGATTCCATAACCCATATAAAACTCATGCGAACCAACGACATACGATTCACTTCCCAAACCGAAAAGTTTGCTTTCGATGCAATCTTTCATGTAATGGAATTTTTTCTCAAAGATCTTATCCAATGAATCGCGTAAGTTTTTCCGGTAAGCATAACGATCGACCGTTATGTCCTTGGAACCATCGGGCGCCCAGATATTATGGATACAAGTACTGTTGAGTTCCTTGCCGAAATAATCGCTTACCGCACGGCAACGGTTGACATGTTCGATCCAAAAATCGCGGATAGCTTTATCCTTATGAGAGAGGGTGAAACCATCGGCAGCTTTACTATGCGAAAACAAAGTACAGTTAAAATCGAGTTTCAGGCCATTTGCTTTTGCCCAATCGACCCAACTCTGGAAATGCTTGGGTTCAATCTGGTCACGGTCGACATACGTTCCTCCAAAATCGCCATAAATAGCATGCAGGTTTACCCGATGCTTACCGGGAAGTAACGAGGTGACTTTTTCGAGATCGGTTTTAACTTCCCGGATGGTACGTGCACGTCCCGGGTAATTACCCGTAGCAGCAATACCGCCTGATAATCCGCCGTCGGGATTCTCGAATCCCAACACATCGTCGGTTTGCCAGCAATGCAAACTCAACGAAATAGTTTCCAATTGTTTCAACACTTTTTCTGTGTCCACGCCTAATGCTGCGTATTGGTCTTTTGCTGCTTCATAAGCTGCTTTTACTAATGATTCTTTCATGGTTTAAAAATTAAAAGCCCCCTCCCCGACCCTCCCCCCAAAATGGAGGAGGGAGTGGTGCTACATGCCGGTTGCGGGGAATAAATACTATGATTATTTACAAAACGTTTGTGTCTTCGTAGGCAATTTTCCCTATTGCTGGCTGATACCGGTAAAAATGATGGATAGGATGAGAACAAGAAGCCCTATGACCAGGAAGGTAACGGATTTTTTGCCTGCTCCTTTCCACTCCTTGAGTATGATACCCCAAACATTGCTGAACAGCACATTGAGAGACATCAGGATACTCCATGAGAATGCCAGCATGACGCTACCTTTGTCAAAGAAACTCTCGCCCACACTTTTTCCAAAAAATTGAGAATACCACAATACGCCAGCCAATGCGCAGAATAACAAATTATTGATCAATACACTTCCCGACACGGAAAAATATTGTCCACCTGTCTTATTCCTAAAGTTTTCGTAGAGACAGTAAGCTGCATTCACCAAAAAACCACCTATTGTAACTAATAATGTAGCGGGAAGACCAACATACAGTTCAGGAATATTCATGGTTTTCATATGTTCTTTCACACCCGATTCGAGGCCGAGGTTGAAACAGGCGCTCATAACACCGGCGAGCAGCGCGATCAGCAAACCTTTTTTCAGAGCAAAGTCTTTAACCGCCTTACGTTTTTCTTCCTCCGACATATTTTTCGATTTCAACGCTCCGGCATACCCGATGACGGCAATACCTGCAATAGCTATGGATACTGCAATCAACAGGATGAGTCCTTTCCCTTCGAATAGATTTTCACCGGCTATGATGGCCGGTATTAATGTTCCGAAAGCTGAACATGTGCCTAATGCGATTGATTGTCCCATCGCAACGCCGAGATAACGCATGCTTAAACCGAATGTCAGTCCGCCTACGCCCCACAGCATGCCAAAACCTATAGTTTTATAGACAGCAGGAGCGCCTGCCGATCCGATAACTCCGAATAATGATTGCCCTTCAGGAACAGCCAGTAAAGCGCCTAAATACGGAAACACTAACCATGCAAAAATTCCCTGTACCAGCCAGAAACATTCCCATGCCCAGTCTTTGACTTTTTTAATAGGCACATACGAGCTCGACTGCCCAAAACTTCCGATTGCAATAATCAATAACCCAATAATTGTATTCATGAAAATTTGATTTTAATTTTTCAGATTTCACAACAAAGTAAATTAAATATTGCGGAACAAGCTTCAATGCCGGTAAAAATTTACGCAATCGGTTGCGTTGAGTCGGTAAAAAATTCATTACTTTGCCGCAAAATATTTTAAACAATATGCAAACTCCTGTTATACGCAGAGCCGTCAGGGAAGATTGTCCGCGGTTGTTGGAACTGGTACATGAACTGGCCATTTACGAAAAAGCGCCGGACGAAGTAACGGTAACCCTGGATCATTTCGAAGAGAGCGGTTTCGGTGAACACCCTGTCTGGTGGGCTTTTGTGATTGAAGTGAATGGAGTGATCGCGGGCTTTGCCTTATATTACATTCGTTACAGCACATGGAAAGGACAGAGAATGTATCTCGAAGATATCCTTATCACCCGGAAAATGCGTGGTAAAGGATTGGGTAGCATGTTGTTCGAGCGCCTCATTGTTGAAGCCCGTGAACGAAAGATGAATGGAATCGTGTGGCAGGTATTGGAATGGAATCAACCAGCCATAGATTTTTACAAGCGATACGATGCCTCTTTCGACAATGAATGGATCAATTGCAGTTGTCAATAATGGAGAACTTAGCGAAGCGAGTAATTGAACGTTGAAAATTAAGCGCATTCAATCAATATGGCGCACCAAAATAAGAACACTGATTATTGATCAGCAAGTAAAAGAAACATTTAATCATCAAAATATGTCAGACGATAAAAAAATTATTTTTTCGATGGTCGGGGTCAATAAGATATTCCCACCTCACAAACAAGTATTGAAGGATATTTACCTCTCGTTTTTCTACGGCGCCAAGATTGGTATCATCGGGTTGAACGGGTCAGGTAAATCCACTTTGCTGAAGATCATTGCAGGTATCGAAAAATCGTTCCAGGGCGAAGTCGTTTTTTCGCCGGGTTATTCGGTTGGTTATCTCGAACAAGAACCTTACTTAGACGAAAGCAAAACAGTAAAAGATATTGTACAGGAAGGAGTTCAGGAAATCGTCGACCTGTTGAAAGAATATGAAGAGGTAAACAACAAGTTCATGGAGCCGATGAGCGACGATGAAATGAACGACCTGATGATCCGGCAGGGTGAACTGACTGAAAAAATAGAACATGTCGGTGGCTGGGATCTCGACAGCAAGCTTGAACGAGCAATGGACGCGCTCCGTTGTCCCGACGGAGACATGCCTATATCGATACTCTCGGGAGGCGAACGCCGCCGGGTGGCTTTATGCCGTTTGTTACTCAAAGAACCGGATATATTGCTGCTCGATGAACCAACCAACCACTTGGACGCCGAATCGATACAATGGCTCGAAATGCACCTGCAACAATATAGCGGTACGGTCATTGCCATCACGCACGACCGTTATTTTCTCGACAATGTAGCCGGCTGGATTCTGGAACTCGATCGTGGCGAAGGTATTCCCTGGAAAGGCAATTATTCTTCGTGGCTCGAACAGAAAACCAAGCGTATGGCGCAGGAGGAAAAACAGGAAAGCAAACGCCGGAAAACCCTCGAACGCGAATTGGAATGGGTGCGAATGGCTCCCAAGGCGCGGCATGCAAAGGCGAAGGCACGTTTGTCTGCATACGACAGGATGTTGAATGAGGATGCCAAGCAAAAGGAAGAAAAACTCGAAATCTTTATTCCCAATGGTCCTCGTTTGGGCGACAAGGTAATCGATGCCAAAGACGTTTCAAAAGCTTATGGAGACCGGCTTTTATTCGATCACCTTGATTTCAATCTGCCTCCTGCCGGTATTGTCGGTGTGATTGGTCCCAACGGAGCAGGAAAAACAACACTTTTCCGGTTGATCATGGGCATGGAAAAACCCGATTCCGGAATCTTCGAGGTGGGCGAAACAGTAAAGGTCGCTTATGTTGACCAAAGCCATAAGGATATTGACTCTGAGAAAACAGTGTACCAGATTATTTCGCAGGGGAATGAAACCATTTCTCTTGGAGGAAAACAGGTAAATGCCCGTGCATATGTCGCCCGTTTCAATTTTAGCGGCGCCGATCAGGAAAAGAAATGCGGGACGCTGTCGGGCGGTGAACGAAACCGTTTACACCTGGCCATAGCCCTCAAGGAAGAAGGTAATGTATTGTTGCTTGACGAACCGACCAACGACATCGACGTAAATACCTTACGTGCACTCGAAGAAGGCCTTGAAAATTTTGCCGGTTGCGCGGTAGTGATCTCCCACGACCGCTGGTTCCTTGACCGTATCGCTACACATATCCTTGCTTTTGAAGGCAATTCAAATGTGTATTTCTTTGAGGGATCGTATTCCGAGTATGAGGAAAACCGTAAAAAACGTCTTGGCGACGAAGGGCCAAAACGAATACGGTACAGAAAGCTGATCGATAAATAACCGATACAATTTAAATTTTGAAGAGGTTGTTTGCTAATTTTGTGAACAACCTCTTTTATCAAAAATCACATGATGAACAGCGTAAAATATAAAATACTTGCATTATGCATATCGCTTTTATTGGTGGCGACTGCGTGTTCTCAAAAAGAAGAAATCCGCAATGTGGCCACAAATTACCTGAAAGCCCTTGTAGA
Organism: Bacteroidales bacterium; assembly: GCA_031551645.1. Lineage (GTDB taxonomy): Bacteria > Bacteroidota > Bacteroidia > Bacteroidales > UBA4181 > JAIRLS01. The sequence continues at coordinate 15,376 of JAVBNI010000015.1, forward strand.
TTACCGTTTGGATGATGCAAAAAAGCTTGGGGATACATCTGCCATACAGTTTTTAGACGGACAGCAAAAAATTATCGATAGTTGGTCACCTGAAGAACGCGAAAATGCGCGGAAAAGTCTTGAAAATACAGAAGTGAAGATCATCAATGTCGAGATAAAAGACAATAGAGCAACTGTAAAGTACGAATATATAAAAGACGGGAAAATCATACAATCGGAACAACTACATCTGATAAAAAAATCTACCGGCTGGAAAGTACGGGAATCTATGTAGGGACAAATAATCAATAACCAATTGTCAATTACTTAGATCGTTTCGTTTATATAAATACTTGTAACTTTCGTATTCCAACAATTTAAAATTGACGGAGTTGAATACTGAGAACTCACCATAACCATCCTCTATGTTACCGGCAATGTTTACGGGTTCGGTGAAAAAACCCATTCCTTCATATTGCAATGCCAAACTGCGGTAATAGTTAAACGTTGCCGTAGTGATATGCTTGACACGTAAAAATAATTCACTATGAAAAAATACTTTTTCATAGTTCGGATTATCCTTATAATACAAATCATTATAATGCTGTGGGGTGTGTGCTGAGACGTATAATGGAAATGATCCGTTTCTCTTCGATAAGTTAAGATCGCTCAGGAACATCATGATAAACACGTATATATCTACAGGTTCCAGGTTCATCAATATTCCTTGCGCTTCCATGTCGGGGTTATCTTGCAACAACGACAGGTCATTAGAACCCACATAGAATGGTTGAACATTGCCTAAATAATATCATACCTGTCCGAACAATCTCACTAATGTTTTATTTTTGAAACAATTCCATCTGATTGTCAGCGTTTTTTGCATCAAAACTCGAGAGAAAGCTGTTTTAAATTTTCTTTCGATCCAACCGAAGAAAACAAATCCGGT
>JAVBNI010000109.1:0-15279 GCA_031551645.1 Bacteroidales bacterium
ACCGGATTTGTTTTCTTCGGTTGGATCGAAAGAAAATTTAAAACAGCTTTCTCTCGAGTTTTGATGCAAAAAACGCTGACAATCAGATGGAATTGTTTCAAAAATAAAACATTAGTGAGATTGTTCGGACAGGTATGAAGTTGTATATAAAACGGATTGGAATGAGAGGTGACTATCAACCTGTTTTTGTTTTTACGATATCGAACTTACTTACTTTAATGGTGTTTTGGTTTAAAATTAATAGTCTTAAGCATTGATGAACTTAATGATTGACGCATTTTTTAGTAAAGCTTCAAAGTGGCAGGAAGAAATGGAAAAGTTGAGGCCGATCATTCTTGATTGTGGATTGACCGAAGAACTGAAGTGGGGCAAGCCTTGTTACACGTTCCAAGGGAAAAACATAGTGATCATACAGGGTTTTAAAGAATACTGTGCGCTCCTGTTCTTCAAAGGCGCTTTATTAAATAACGCCAAAGGTATTCTGGTCAAAACAGGGGAACATACACAGGCCGGGCGACAGGTTCGTTTCACCGACGTCCGGAAGATAGTTGAGTTGGAGCCAGTCTTGAAAGCCTATATTTTTGAGGCCATTGAGGTGGAAAAAGTCGGTTTAAAAGTAGATTTTGAAAAGGCCCCGGAAATCATCATTCCCAAAGAATTTCAAAACAAATTAGATGAAATCCCTGCTTTGAAAACTGCTTTTGAAGCATTAACGCCGGGACGGCAAAGGGCCTACATCATCTATTTTTCTGCACCCAAACAATCCCAAACCCGTGAGTCAAGGGTCGAAAAAAGCATGCAGCAAATTCTGAATGGAAAGGGATTAAATGATCGATAAAATTGTATTCTATTAAGAATCCCATTGAACTCCTGCCGGCAATTTATGAATGGTGCATTGAAACGAACCGATCAAATCTACTACTTGTTTTCTTTTTGCTTATTTTTGCCAATGAGCAATTCGTCTCTTTGTAATTTTTTGGTTAGTGGCAATGACAAAATAACATTCTCTCTTTTTCAGACAGGATTGACATGATTTACAAGATGTCAATAATCCTGTAAATCATGTTAATCCTGTCAAATGAGTAAATTATTTTGTCTTTATTCCTTATCAACTTTAAATTACATCTTTTGAATTGTTTTTTTGTAAAAGCTTAATTCACTTCATCATCAAAATATAAAATATGAAATGTATTGTTCCGATAGATATTGTTTCATTGGGAGACAGCCACAGTTACCATCTGTTTGTACGTGGAACCATCAATGGTAAAAAATATGATATACTGATTGATACAGGCGCTTCACAGACAGTTTTCGATTCGGCTTTGATACCTGAATTGAATGAAACAGAATCGGAAAAACCAAACGAGGTACGATCAGCCGGGATAAATGCGGGCGAATTGAAAAGCACAGTTGGTAAAATTAACAGATTCAAGTTAGGTAAGATAGATTCTAAAAACTGGCGTGTAGTGTTAATCGACCTCAGCCATGTAAATGAAATGTACAAAAGTTTTTCAACTAAGCGTGTTGCGGGGTTGATCGGTAGCGATTTTTTGCTTGAATATAAGGCTATTATCGATTATAAAAAACGGGAGCTAACCCTGCGGAATATCAAGCAGAAACATTGAATCCGGATTTGTACAAGTCGTTCTTTTGAGGAAATCCGACTATCTTTGTTGTCACAAATATTGTTTAATACGGTTATATGTTACATGCAGAAGACATAAGCATCGCATCGCTGGTGCTTCACAAGGTGGGAAACAAATCTCAGGAAGAGGGTATTCGTCTGGCGTCGGCACCGATACAGGTCGACGAGGCGGTACAGAGCCTGTTGTTGCAATATTTTTTATCACCTTTCAAATCGGAAGAGTACTACAATCTGACACACGAGTCAGATGTATCCCTTAATGAGGTATATAGTTTTGTTTCGCAGGTTTTCGACAACCGCGAGGCATTCTATGAACAGTCGGTTAATATAGCGCGTCATTTGTATGAGGAGTCGACACATCCGAAAATCAAAAGCGGGGAACTATATGTGGTATATCTGTGCGATTGCGTTGTCGATGGCGAACAAGTGGATGCTATCGGCTTGTTCAAATCCGAATCAAAAGAAACTTTCCTGAAAGTATACCCTACTTCCGATAGTTTCGAAATAGAATATGAAGACGGCATCAATATCAATAAATTGGATAAAGGTTGTCTGATCTTCAATACAGAACGTGAGAACGGCTACTTGGTATCAGTGGTCGATAATCTGAGGCAGTCGGGAGAAGCCATGTATTGGCGCGACAATTTCCTGAATATAAGGCAACGTCGTGATAATTTCCATCAAACCGAACAATGCCTTGACCTTTGCAAGCAGTTTGTCACCGAACGGCTGCCTGAAAATTTTAATGTTGATAAGGTTGATCAGGCTGATATTCTCAATAAGTCGGTGCAATTTTTCAAGGAAAATAATGAATTCTCCTTCGATGATTTTGCTACCCAAGTGATACAACAACCCGAAGTGATCCGGTCTTTCAAGGAATATAAGGAAGAATACGAAGAAGAAAGGGATGTTAAGATAGAAGAACAATTTGATATTTCGGCTCCGGCAGTCAAGAAACAGGCGAAAATATTTAAAAGCGTCATCAAACTAGATAAGAATTTTCATATATACGTTCACGGAAACCGTCAATTAATTGAGAAAGGATATGACGAAGAACGTGATATGCAATTTTACCGTATCTTTTTCAAAGAGGAACAGTAAAATGCTATTTATTCCCGATACAACTTATTTTGCGTAACATTGTTTCATAACTAAAATTATACGATCATGGCAAAAAAAGTAGCAGTATTAGTAGTCAATCCGGTAAACGGGTTGGGATTGTTCCAATATTTGGAAGCATTTTTTGAAAACAGTATCCCGTACAGGACATTTGCGGTAGCCGAAACCACCCAGGTGAAGACCAATTCAGGGATCAGCATGCAGACCGATGACATTGTTGCCAATCTGAAAGGGCATGAATCCGATTACGATGCGCTTGTTTTCGCTTGTGGCGACGCTATACCCAAGTATGGCGAAAATGCAGGAAAACAGTATTATAAAGACATGTTGGCCATCATGAAGAATTTTGACGACAAGGGCAAAATGCTGATCGGTCATTGTGCAGCGGCAATGTTCTTTGAAAATGCAGGGGTAGGCAAAGGTAAAAAAATCGCCATACACCCGTATGGAAAACCCCGCATACAGAAGAGTATCGCAACAGACGAAAAATCGATTATTGATGGCAATCTTTATACCGCACAGACCGAGAATACTATCTGGACGATGATACCCGAACTTTTGAAAGCATTGAAGTCGTAATATTTTGTGTGCCGGCAGGTTCTAGTCATTCCAGAACCTGCCGGTGTTATTACCGGTGAACTTACTTTGGCTACGCTATTGAGGCAGTATTGTTATTCTCCTTTTTTTGGACAGGGTTTATCCATCGCTGATAATTGAAGTCCAACTTGAGGCTAATTGTGAATCAAGATAAAAAAGCATTTATATAGCTCCCAAAGTTTATGCCCTGACGGGCAATTATTAGTTGAGTACATTTTTTTCTATTGATGTTGTTGTCCTACGGACAATTCCGGTAATGACAATTCCCCGTTAGGGGAAAAATGTCAATAGAACCGGACATGAAGAAGAATTAAATTGCCCGTCAGGGTATAAACAAATGTAAAGATTTCAAACCAACAACTTTTGCGCTAGATCCTTAATTGTCATAAGCACCACTTGGTAATGCTTGTTTTATATCATGTAACAAGTCAGCTACATCTTCCAATCCAACAGACAAGCGGATGGTATTGTCCGAGATATTCATCCGGGTTCTTATTTCCTGCGAAAATATACCGAAGATTGTGCTTGCCGGATGGATAATCAGCGACTTGTTATCGAACAGGTTGGTTGCCCGCTTGATCAGTTTCAACCTGTTCAGGAATGAGAAACAAGCATCTTTCGACGATAGGTCGAAAGTCAGCATGGCGCCCGGAAGTTTCCCGAATTGCGCTTTACTCAGGGTGAAAAACGGATTGGAAGCTAAGCCCGGATAATTGACGGACTTTATTTGAGGCAATTGTTGTAGTTCGTCGGCTAAGAACAGGCTGGATGTTGCTACTTTTTCGAAACGTAGCGAAAGGGTTTCTAATCCGAGTAATTGAACTTGAGCCACACGCGGAGTCATATAAGCGCCGAGGTTTCTATGTATTTCTTTGCGTAATTTTACCGTAAAGGCCTCTGATCCGGATTGTGGAGCGAAACGTGCCATGTCGGGATTGTTACTCCAATCGAATGTGGCATAATCGATGATCAAACCGCCCAGACTCGTTGCTCCTCCCGAAATATATTTGGTTGAAGAGACGATTTCAATATCGACTCCAAAATCCTTTGCTTTAAAAGCGCAAAAAGGAATAAGCGTTGTATCGGCCACCAGGGGGATATGTTTTTGTCTGGCAATTGTTGATAATGCTTGCAAATCGGCTATCTCCAACTGAGGGTTGGTAACGATTTCCAAATAAATGGCACAGGTATTTCCGTCGATCGCGTTCGTAACATCCATTGGGTTGGTTAGGTCGCAAAAACGGGTTTCCACGCCAAATCTCTTCAACGTTAAGGCAAACAGCGAATAGGTATTACCAAACAAATGCGGCGATGTAACAATATTGGCGCCTGTGCGGGCGATGGTAAAAAAGACATTGCTGATAGCGGCCATGCCCGAATTTAAAGCCGTAACATTCCTTGCTCCGGTTATTTCCGCAATCCGTTTTTCGAAATAACCCACTGTGGGATTACTGATCCGGGAGTAAGTGTGTTCTGCCGTTTTTCCGGTGAATGCATCTGCCATTGCTTCCGCTGTTTCAAATTCGAAGGCATTCGTTTCGTAAACGGGAAATTGTAAACTACCATAAGGGTCCTGTGCCGGATATTCTGTGTGTATGGCTTGTGAATCAAAATTCGGTGTCATGTCATCTCTATTTTTAGATAAATATTTCTGTAAAAATAAATATTGTAGATGTAAAAAATATAAATGATAATTAATTTAAAAAATATAACTAAATTTGTATCAAAATTTAGAAAACATATCCATTTCAATAGTGTGATGAATCAGTAATTTGGAATAATATTCTATGGAAGGTCTTGACGCAATAGATATCAAGTTGTTAAAATTGCTCCAGGAGGATTCTAACAGGACGGTTAAAGAGCTGGCTTCGTTGGTGAATTTGTCTCCTACCCCTGTTTTTGAACGGATAAAGCAGCTCAAGAGAGATGGTTTCATCAAAAAGTACATGGCTATTCTTTCGCACGAAAAACTCAATAAAGGATTTATTGTTTTTTGCCATATCCAGTTAAAATACCACAGCCTTGAATGCAGGGCACAGTTTATGAATGCCATTGCAAACATCGAGGAAATAACAGAATGTTACAATATATCAGGAGAATATGATTTCATGTTAAAAATATGTGCGCAGAATATGAATCATTATAAAGATTTTGTTCTGAATATATTAGGTGTAGAAGAAAGTATCGGAAGCCTTCATAGCGTTTTCGTCATGGAAGAAGTGAAACATTCGCACTCGGTTCCGTTCTGAATAACTGTTATTATTTTTACGGAAAAAACAACACCGGAAAGGTGAAAATAACAAATGCGTCAAGTGTCTATATTTAAGTAAAATAAATCAAAATAAGCCATGCAAAAAGCCATGCAAAAAGCCATAGTAAACAGTACCATCATTTCAAACGGACAATTCATCCGGAATAAAGGTGTAATTATTGAAAACGGGTATATTGTCGATATACTGGATCAAAATGAAATTTCCCGGAACATTGAAACTATAGATCTACAGGGAGTTTTTCTTTCACCCGGATTTATTGACTTACAGGTGATGGGTGCTGGTGGCGCGTTTTTGGGTTCGTTTCCTTCAGGGAAAACACTTGAAACCATGGAGAAAGAACTTTTACGCCAAGGAACTACCGGATTTTTGCCAACGATAGCGACCAACTCACCTGAAGTGATGGAGCAAGCAATTGAAGCTGCCGTTAATTACCGGAGCCAAGCCATGGGTAATTTTTTAGGCTTGCATCTGGAAGGACCATATATCAATCCGTCAAACAAAGGCGCTCATCCTGAAAAACTGATTAAAAAAGCATCAGTACCGGAAGTCAGCCGGTTATTGGAAATGGCCAGGGGAGAGATAAAAATGATGACCATTGCTCCCGAATTGCAGGATGAAGCTGTGATACAATATCTTTTGGAACATTCGGTGGCTCTGTCCATGGGGCATAGCGGGGCAAGTTATGAGGAAGCGCTCCAGTTTCTGACAGGTTTAAGAAAAACAGTCACTCATTTATTTAATGGAATGCCACCGCTTCACCACCGGAATCCCGGCCTGATTCCGGCTGTTTTTTCGGAAAAGCCTTACACCAGTATTGTGGTTGATGGGATACATGTGGCTTACCCGATGGTCAGGATGGCAAAAGAGATCCTGGGAGAATCGTTATTCCTAATCACCGACGCAGCCACACCCGCCACTGAAGGCCTCTACCGGCACACTTTCAAAAACGACCGTTACGTAACCGTTGATCTCAATGGTAATGAAACGCTTTCTGGTTCGATACTTACCATGCTTAAAGCAGTACAAAACTGTGTGGAACATGTGGGTATTTCGCTTCCCGAAGCGGTGAATATGGCAACTCTTTATCCCGCAAGGGTCATTGGCCGGGAATGCAAAAAAGGTCTCGTGAAAAAAGGTTACGAAGCGCACTTGGTCGCTTTCGACCACGATTACCAGATCAAACAGGTAATATACAAGGGAACACCGGTTTTTAGTTGATTGATATATCCGATCCGCCTGACTTTAGCCAGAATTATTCTTTTTTGTCCTTTTTCCGGGCTTTTCCCAAGTTTTCATTTACCCGGAATTCCACGATCCTTTTTACCAGATCGATAGGGATACCTTTTTCAATAGGAAGTTGTACGGTCCCTTTAGACGTTTTGTAAGTGGACAATTCTTCCTGAAAAGCCAGGATAGCAGATCCTGTCGAAAAAAGACTCACGTGGTTCTGAAAAGCAGCATAATATACCAATATCCCATTCTGTTTGAATGCCGGCATGTTGTAGCTGATACACTCTTGCGCCTGCGGTGCGGCTTTTTTAATGATTTGTCTCAACTCTTCCAAAATACCTTTTGTTTTTTCCGGCAAAGCAGAAAAGTATTCGTCCACGGTTTTGAATTTTATAGATGTCATCGTCAAAATTTCCAAGTATTTATCTAATTTTCAAGTTTTCCAACGTTCCAGACGGCTCATTCCACGAGTGAATAACCACGCGGTAAATTTTGAATGTCCACCCTTGATCATCTGATTTTTACAAAATTCCTGGAATTCATTGACTGTTCCATGAAATGTAAAATCTCCGTTTTGATAACAATAACTGCAATATTTTTCACTTTTGCTACCGTCGGCATTGGTCCCGCCACCTTGTTGATCTTTCTTCATCGGCATGCCACAACTCTGGCATAATTTGTTGTTTTCGCTCATAATGACCGCTTTAGAACGAGTTGATAAGAAATTATCTTATCAACTCGTCTGAAATTATTTTACTTTTTCTCTGAATTGTTTTCACAACTTATCATCCAGTTGACACCGAACTTATCGGCCAACATACCGAATAATGGCGACCAGAAAGTTTTTTCCAAAGACATAGTGACTTTCCCGCCAACAGCAAGCGTGTTGAAAATACGCTTGGCTTCCGCTTCACTCTCTACGTTGATTGAAAGGCTGATATTGTCTCCAAAACTGACTTTATACCCTGAAGCCTCTGGCGTGTCGGCGCCGAAAAGATTGGTTTCTTTGCTGATGGGCAGGCTCACATGCATGATTTTATCCTTCTCCGAATCGGGAATGGGATGTTCAGTTGCAGGCATGTCTTTGTAACGACCAATGTACGAAAATTCACCACCAAATACGGATTTGTAAAAGTTGAATGCAGCTTCACAATTACCGTTAAAAGCCAAATAAGGATTTACTGTCACCATGATTTTTAGATATTTAATGTTAAAAACAATGAAAGTTTATTTTTTGTAAATGTATAACGTTTTTGGAGTTGTATAGTTGCATCCACCAAACTTTTATTTTATCAAAAAGTATTTTTGTTTTACTTGATTTAATGTGCTTTTGGTGATGTTTTTAATAATTGTTGTTACATTTGTTCTAATGTTGTTTTGCATTCAATCACTATTCACCTTAACCATGATCACCGGGCAAGACATTATCAAATTAGGGGTATTTTTTTTCGTCTGTTTTACGGTTTCGTGCAAAACGCCCGTTTACGAACCGGCATATTCTGTTTGCGGTAAGCTTGCCGATTATCCTGCCATTGTAGCGGCTGGGTATGATTATATAGAATTGAATGCAAACGATTTTCTGATACCCGAAGAGAATAAATCGGTTTTTCAAAAAAATGTAAAACAGATAAAACAGGATAATGTAAAAGTTATTTCCTGCGTTGATTTTATTCCTGATCATATGCCGATGGTTGGTTCCGAACCCAAACACGATGAGATTATCGCCCGGGCAAAAATAGTTTTTAACAGGGCTCGGACGGCTGGAGTAGAGTATATGGTTTTCAATAGTCATGTACCTGATGGCTTCGACAGGAAGGAAGCCACAAGCCAGTTTATCACAATATGTAAAAGGCTGGGGGATTTAGCAAAAAGAGACAAATTGACTGTTATAATCGAACCATTTGGCAACGGCGATTCGGAGTTAATCAATTCTTTACAGGATGGCGTCGAAATTATTAAGGAGATAGATAATGACAATATCAGGCTGTTATGCGATATATCCCATATGATGCGCAATAATGAATTGGCCGAAGAGATTGTCAAATATGGCTCGTACATTCGTCATTGTCGCGTGGATATTTCACCGGAAGCTAGAACCGACAATTTTACAGCTTATTTCAATGCTTTGCGGCAAATAAATTTCCGGGGATGTGTCTCTGTCAACAATAAGCAAGGTAAATTTGATGAGCATCTCGCTACTGCATTGCAACATATCAGGCAACAATTCCAATCGTTGTAAATCAGGCCTTCACATGTGCCCAGTTCTCTCCCGACTTGACACGGTAAAGTTGCATTTCGCTGATACCGTATCTTTTGGCTATTTGTTTGTAAGTGCGTTTGCGATTTGGGTCATTGATGGCCTTTTTCAGATTTTTCACCTGCCGGTCGGTTAATTTCGGCCCTCTGCTGCGTTTAGGATGATTCTTACGGGCATATTGCACCTTCGGGTTGTGGTTTTGATGTTGTAGCATTTCTTCGTGAGTAGCCCATTGCAGATTTTTTATGGAATTATTCTCCTTGTCAAAATCGAGGTGTATAACATACTCCTGTCCGGGTTGTGGTTCGGATAGGAAATAATATGCGACCAATTTATGAACACACCGGCTGTATTTGACCTTATATCCAAGGCTTAGCACCGGATAACCTTCGATACGGCCACATTTCAATAATTTACCGGTTTCAATATCGTCTGTGTAACTGATCACACGACCATAATTGGAAATAGCATAATTCTTTCGCAAGGTTTTTCCTTCGTCAAGTATTTCTATTTCCTTCCATTGTTCATTCCAAAAACTTTTCATAATAATGATTTATTAACCGTAAAAATGTGTAGGTTAGAGATCACCAATCATACTACCGATCGATTGTAAACACGTTATCTTGTGGCGTATGATAGATAAAGCTAAAAACTGATCAGGTTAGCTATCTCCGTCATTACGGATTTCAACATCTTTCATGGCATTTGACTTCAGTGATTGATATTGCCTCCGGTTACGTATAATATCGCAAACCATGTATAGCGCCTGGCGGAAGGAATCGGGTGAAGCCATATCCTTGCCTGCAATATCGTACGCCGTGCCATGCGCAGGTGAAGTGCGTACAATGGGTAGCCCTGCTGTGTAATTTACCCCGTTTTCGAAACATAATGTTTTGAAAGCTGTCATACCTTGGTCATGATACATAGATACCAATACATCGAACTTGCTGTAATTACTCGATCCGAAGAAACCGTCTGAAGGGAAGGGGCCAAAGGCTAAGATACCCTCCTGTTTGGCCTGTTCAATTGCCGGAATAATGATTTTCTGTTCTTCATCGCCAATCACTCCGTTATCTCCTGCGTGCGGATTGAGAGACAGGATAGCTATACGAGGTCTGTCGATATTAAAATCCTCGAGCATTGTCCTGTTTAGCAACCGCAGTACCGACATGATTTTTTCCTGCGAAATCAATCCGGGAACAGCTGAAAGCGGTACGTGCCCTGTGAGAATTGCCATCCTCAGGTTGTCGCCAATCATCAACATCAATGCTTCACCGCCGAATTTCGATTGGAGATATTCGGTATGTCCCGGGAAATGAAATTGTTCCGATTGAATATTGTGTTTGTCAATAGGCGCTGTCACCAGTGCGTCGATCATCCCGTTTTTTAGTTCGGATACAGCCGACTCTAAGCTGGCCAACGAGGCTTCGCCTCCCAATGGAGTAGATTTGCCTATCTCTACACGGATTTCGTCATTCAGGCAATTTACAACACTGATTTTGTCATTCTGAGCCTCGATTGCCGAACGTACCGCATAGGTATTCATATTATTCAAACCAAGCGCTTTACGGTAGTAGGCTATTACTTTAGGCGAACTGTAAAGAATAGGAGTACACATCTCCAATATCCGTGGATCGTTTAAAGTTTTGAGTATCACTTCACAGCCGATACCGTTGATATCTCCATGTGTGATGCCTATCCGTAATCTTTTTTCGTTTTTCATTGGTTTATGATTTATTTTCAAGGTTGGATGAAAAATGGCCATATCTATGTGTGTTGATTTGCACGGCCAAATTCATGATTGATAACTTTATAAGTTGTACCTTATTTGAACCTTTTTTATTGATAATTTTTCAGGAATTCGAACAACAATCTGACGCCTATTCCGATTCCGCCTTTGGTGCGGTAACTGTCGGCCGATTTCAGGAAAGCGGGTCCGGCAATATCCAGATGGATGTATGGATAACTGGTAAAATGTTCGAGAAACTTTCCGGCCGTGATGGATCCGGCATATTCTCCCCCGACATTTTTAAGATCAGCAATATCCGACTTAAGCACTTCGGCATATTCATCCCAAAACGGGAATTCGGCAATCCGTTCAAAAACAGCATCACCCGCGTCTTTGAGGCGATCCATGACTTCGCGCGAAGCATTTCCCATCCCCACCATCGCTTGTTCGCCAATGGCGCGATGTGCAGCTCCGGTCAATGTCGCCATATCGATGACTAATTCCGGGTCGTATCGCTTGGAATAACTCAATGCATCGGCCAGAATAAGCCGGCCTTCGGCATCACAATTCAACACTTCGACAGTTGTGCCGTCAAACATAGTAATGATGTCGCCCGGAGCATAAGCTTCGGCACTGATCCGGTTGTCCGTCGAAGGAATCAGTCCGACAACGTGTAATGGCAGTCTGGACATGGCAACAGCGTAAAGTGTGGCTGCAACAGCGGCTCCGCCCGACATGTCGCATTTCATATAATCCATACTGTTGGCTGTCGGCTTCAGGCTGAGGCCGCCTGTGTCGTATACAAGACCTTTGCCAACCAAAACTATAGGCCGTTTGTTGGTAACACGATCAGGTTTCCATTCGAGAATGGAGAATGTCGGTTCTTCCACACTTCCTCTGTTTACAGCCAGAATACCGCCCATACCTAATTTTTTGATTTCGGCTTTGTTCAGCACTTGAACTGTAATTCCTGCTTCCTTTGCCATTCCGCGTATTTCATTACCCAGCTGTACTGAGCTCATAAAATTGGCAGGTTCGTTGATCAGATCGCGGGTTTTGTATACGGCTTTTAGTACATGATTAAGCTGATCAATATCAGTTTGCCCGATCGACATGCCTATGAGGGACACTTCAGTCAGCGAATATTGTTTTTTATCCTTTTTACCGACATATTTCAAAAACTGGTAATTGGATAAGACCAAACCTTCGGCAAAAGCGTAGGCCAGAGCGGCGTTATGAACGGTATCGACTAATGTCACTGCTTGTATTTTTTCCAGGGCGATCCACCCGTGTATTGTACAGGCGCCACGCCGCATATTTTCTTTCTCCTTGTTCGCTGGGTTTTCCTGATCGACGATCTGCACAAACACCCAATAACTACCTTTATTTATAGCGATTTGTTTCGACTTAGCATCCGTTTGTTTGCGGATGTAATTTATTTCATTATTGGTCAGCCCGTAATCTGCAAACTTACACGACGGCGTTGCCAACAACACCAAACTATGATTATCCTGAATATTTTTATCTATTGTTAATTGTATCATCAGTTATTGATTACTTGGTTTAACCATAATGCAACAACAAGTTCCGAATTATGTTTCGCGTACATTATTTGCATCCTATCCTGCATAACTTTTACAGGATTATTTATCTGCAAATTTACATGATATTTTTTAATGTAACCATAGACAGACAAAATTCGAACAATCCTCCCGTATTTTAATTTTGGAGGTATGATATTAACGTTTTGCAGACATCTGAAACTTATAGTTTCACAGGGCCGATTTTATTCATCAAGTCGAGTATCTGTTGTTGCCGCCTCCACATGTATTCGGTTGGTTTAGCGGGATTACGTTTCTGTGGCGAGGGTAGTATGGTGGCAATCATAGCTGTTTCTTCGCGTGACAGGCGTGATGCCGGCTTGTGGTAATATGTCTGGGAAGTTGCCCCGATACCATAAATTCCGTTGCCCATTTCGATCACGTTCAGGTATACTTCCATGATGCGCTGTTTGCTCCAAAGCAGTTCCACCCAAACGGTGAACCAAGCTTCAAGGCCTTTACGGATATAACTACGTCCGTTCCACAGGAACACATTTTTACACATCTGTTGGGTGATGGTACTGGCTCCACGCAAGCGTTTTCCTTTTTTATTCTGTTGATATGCCTCGCGCATTTCACCGAAATCAAAACCGTGGTGTTTGATGAATTTGTTATCCTCGCTTGCTACGACAGCTTCGACCATGCTTTGCGGTATTTGCTCAAATGGCACCCATTGACGCTTGGCGCGTGGCTTGACGCCTTCCAACGAACGGCTGATCATTAACGGTGTAATGGGAGGATTGATGAAACGATAAGCGATCACCGTCAATATGGAGATCGCCATGAATGCAAGCACAACAATACCTGTCCATTTCAATATCTTACAAACGAGGGATTTCCATGAGGATTTTTTTCCCTTTTTCGGTCTCGGTTTTGATTTAGACTTCGATTTGACTGTTTTATTTTGTTTTCCGGACATTGGTTTTAGTTTGAAACTAAAATTTTTGCAAAAATATTAAATCCGGACATATAACTTTTGGTATCGTCTGATTTTAAGTCATATTTTTCCTGTGTCGGTTGGTATAGTGACCGATCCAAACATTAATGATCAAAAAAAATATGTCAACGACCTTAGTACATGACAAAATTTAGACATTCCTTATTCTATGCCTGAAAGGCGAGATTTTCATAACCGCAAGTAAGCGAAACGTAACTTGCGGATTGACAACTAACATAGCCATTGCCTGCAAGGCAAGACGTATTCTTGTTCTATATGTCTTGCCTTGTCTGTTGCCTTCTCTGCAGGTCGTTGACCTGCGGTTATGAAAATCGGGCTTTTCAAGCCTTATAAATATTTTTGTCATGTAAGGTATACTCTAAAAATAACATGTAATATTCTTTAGTTAAGGTGTGGTCTTTGTGTCTTCGAGTCTTAGTGGCTGATTTTCATGTCACGAAGGCACTAAGACACAAAGCAGAAATTCAAAACCGTAACAATTTATTTTTAGACCATTCCTAAAGTCAATAACAAAAAACGTGTATCCTATTTATAGAACGTCTTATTTTGGAAGAAACGGTAATTACAAATTGCCTGATGTTGTGAGCGGCATTTGTAATGCTGCTCAACGGGGACGTTCGGCATTTTGTCATTCGTTGGATAACGTGTTTGTCAGATGTTTTCCGACCAAACTTTATAGGCTTCGGCAAGTTTCGGCATATAACTATCTAATGTCGGATATATGTCTCGTTGCCTGTCATAACTCTCCAACTCAGCAACAAGTTCATCTATCCAGCTAAAACCCCACCATTCTTTTTGGAACTTTATTTCCTTATCTATCTTTGATTGTTCAAAATTATGGTCTTTCATATACTTGATCACGGCTGCCCTGACTAACGCTTCATCCAACATAGTTTTCCATGGGTAATTTACTGCCCGGTTATCTGACCGACTTCTTAGAATAGAATGTATTTTCTCTGCGCTTTCCCGAAATGCGTCTTTATACATTTCAGTCAGATCGTTTACAAATGAATGATTAAATTCATGAAGTAGTATCGGTAACGTTGTAGTGTCAAAATATGGGAATGGCTTATCATATACAGGCAATCCCTCATTATTAGTCTCCCATGCACCCATAATGGCATATACCGTTCTGCTTCCATCTGCATACTTCAAAGATAGTCCATAAGGGCTGGGGCCATTACCTAATCCAATTATTATCAAAAAACTGTCAGAAGACTCTCTTCCAAAGAAGATACTGTACCAATTCGGATCAACCTGTTCATAGATAGGAGTAAATCGATTGACTGTTTCATTATATAGATCAGTATTTTCTTTGAAAAACTTATCAAACTCACTATCTCGAGCAAACTGTTGCAATAACGGAACAAATTTTTCGGCAGTTTCTTTGCTCCACCGTCCATCTGCCTGCCAAACATCATTGACATCTGCCATTGGGTTCATGTTATCGTCAAGACGTATAGCTATTTGCATAGGAGCATCCCAATCTATTCCGTTCTCGTTCACAAGTGATTTTGTATACTGTATCAATTCGTGATTTTTGTACTTTCCAAAATGTTGCTCAATTCGATCAATATAAAGTTTATTATCTTGCATTGAGTACCCCGGCGCTTCCGCCAAACGAAAAACAATACCTAACAACTCCACTCTTTTGTCAACCGTCGGTTTTTCCAGGATAACTTTTCCTTTTTCTTGTACACACGCTTGAAAGCAAAGCGTAATTAAAATGACTTAGGAATGCGCCCAAAATAAGATTCCCATTTCCAATTATTTCATGTTATCTTTGTTCAGCAACTTAACCAATGAAATTCCAGACATGAAAAACTTTTATTCGTTAGAGATTGAATCTCAGATGCGTCATTTTTTTGAA
>JAVBNI010000133.1:0-6919 GCA_031551645.1 Bacteroidales bacterium
CCCGCTTGGCTTCGATTTCAAAAACGGCGATATCCTTTTCTACGAAAATATTGTGAAAGAGAATGTTCACCGTATCAAAGGCAAATTTGGTATGATGGTGAACGATACAGGGTTATATCCTGGTGTTTTTGAAGAACATGATCAACATATATTCCTTTGTCTAAATGAGTTGGTACGGTATCCGTTCGAGATTGAGTCGGCAGCGCAATATTGGGTGCTGCGGGCGGTGTACGGGGTGATCGGGAATTGATTACACAACCAAACGAAATAGAGAAGTTATCCAAATCTACTTCATTTCATCTCAATATAAATGATATAGAGCAACGAAACCTGTTTGATTATTGTAAAATCATTTAATCCTTCGCACAATGGTAGTTATTTCTGATGTTTAGACAATTTTTATAGCTAATCTTTTCCCATAATAACAAACTCATGTTTGCCTGATCCAACTTGTATTACTACAAAATTACCTACAACCTCGTTTTTGTATGCAGAAACATCTGTACCGAACCGATATTTTTTTGTCGGAATAGGTAACCAGACTTCGGCTACAGTATTAGCAGGAATTTCAATTTCTGTTTCGAATTTCTTACCAGGCGTATTGGAAAATGATACTTTCACATCACCCCGAATAGTTGGCATCGTGAGTTCAGCATGAGCAAGCGTCGCCGGCTGTGGTTTAATGCGTATTCTACGAAAACCCGGTTCCAATGGTTCCACCCCCATTAGTTTACGCGGAATGGCATTGGCAGGGACAGCGCCCCATGCATGGTTCCAATCTTGATTGGGTTTATACTTATTGTCCCAGGCTTCCAGTGAAATAGTGGAGCCTACACGGATCATGTTGTACCAGCTACGCTCGGCAGTAGATGACAGCAATTGAAGCCCGTAATCGGCATCGTTGCTGTTGTATACCGCTTCCATCAAAAATTGAGAGCCATATACACTACAAGCCATCCCGCGGGTTTCTACATATTTAGCTACTGTTTTAATGTTCTTTTCGAGAACTATTCCGAAAGCCAGCGGAAACATGTTGGAATGTAATGCGCTGTGTCCAGTTCCGATACCGTCGTTGTAGCAACCTGTTTTCTTGTTGAAAAGCAACCTGTTTTCTTGTTGTTTGACATACTCGGCTTTTTGGGCATACAGGTCACGATCAGCTGTCCGGCCCAATACATCCGCTATCCGGCTGATAAGATACAAAGCTTCGTAATGATAGGCATTCACTACTGTATTGTAGTCGGTAAAAATGAACCCATCAGCTTCGCCTGGTTCATTTTTACCTAAACCGAGAATACCCTGTTGCGGCCAGTCAACAATGTCACGTATTGCTTTTCCTCCGAAATGAATGGATTTTAGTAACTCCGGTGTTTGTTTTCCGGTACGGGTACTGATCAAACCATTGGCTTCCGTAAGTCCCGTCAGTGTTTTAGCTTTCAAATCATCATAAAAACGATGTAAGGAAGCTGGATTTCCGGTATATAAATAATCGTACCAAGCCATCAGTACCGACTGCATAATCCATTCGGTCGGCCAGGTGGCACGTTCGATAAGATATTCGTGGCTATGACGGGCAATCGAAAATTCCCGGTCAACTGAATAATGCGACAGCTGGTTGATCAGTGCATCGGCTTCATAAGGTATCCGTTCACGATCACCGTCTACATAGGTTCCTGAAAAAGACGTAGCCTTGATGGAATATTTGCACAAATCCCAAACCTGATTGAGCACTGTATCGGATGAATGAAAATGCGATGCCTGTTCGTTGAATGGGTAATGCACAGACTGACGGACAACATCGCAACTTCGGATAATCCCGGAATATCCTTCTATTTCACAATAACGGAATGGCGTCACTTCGCCGGTATAAGCCGGCATGAGAATCGCTTTCACACCACTTTCATTGTCTGTAGAACTGGTGTTTCGCCTGTCGGGACGTATTTTTACAGAATATGTATGCGTCCCTTTCATCAAAGGTAATCTGTAAGATGAATAACGGATAGCGCCTGTGGGATTTCGATCAACACGTCCATTCCTAATATGTTCACCCAAGTGAATGGTAACCGTATCTGCTTTTGATGAAGTCAAAGTGACACGAAGACGGCCAAAAGCAGCTTTACCAAAATCAAAAAAGGTTATCTGGTCAATATTTCGAATGTGAACCGGGAACTCGTCGGTTATCTGTAAAGGATAGCAGGCGGTCCGATTATCCAAAACCGTAGCAGTAACGAAACTTTTTACCTCCGAAAAAGGACTTTCTTCACCGTGATTGTTCCACGTTTTTACTTTCCAGTAATAAATGGTGGAAGGTTTTAATGACTTTCCAACATATTGTACTGCAGTTGAATTGTCGCTTTCAGTATATCCACTATTCCATATATCGCCCTGGTTTTGCGCAAGTAGTTTTTTATCGCTTGCGACCAAAATATGATAAGCGGTTTGCAACGTATTTGGTTTATTATCATTTACAATCCATCCAAAGTAAGGTTTTTCGCTACGTATGGCTGCTACCTGGTAACGCTCGATAGCAGTGTGGCATTCGTCTATCGAAATATTGGCAGGATAACCATCAAGAAATACACGGTCGGCATGTTCGAGCAAATCGGTAGTAAGGCCAGATGGAGGTTCGGCAGCAAAAAGAAAAACAGTGAAGAACGAAGAATGAAGAATGACGAGCAAAAAGGATTTCACAAATATTTTGTTAAAGGGAAAGTAAGAGCGTTTCAAGCACTTCAGGAGTACACCAAAGGTCGACTGGAGGGCGATCAACCGATTGGCGATTTAAGGTGGCTATAATTCGTTCTCTCGATGTCATAATTTTATCAAATTTATCAATGAACAAAGCTTGGTCTACCAAACTCCATTCGTAGTAAAAGCTTGTTTAAAAAATAAGAAAGTTTATTATTTCCTCACATTTTCAATCCGTATCCCGTTGATACGAATTTCCTCGTCATTCCTGTATGTGATGGTTAGGAACAAAGCGCCATTTTCGTAATATTTTTTCCAATTTTTGTCACGGCGTCCCATGACATAATATTGTTCCTCTTTGAGTGTTCCGTCAGGATAGTAAAACACATGACGACCATCAGGACTGCCTTGCACGAAATTACCGGAATGATAGAGTTGACCGTCATTGTAATATGTTTTCCACATACCGTTTTTCGATCCCATGATATAACTACCTTCTTCGCGAACTTTACCCACATTTTCAATCCATGGACCTTCACGCTCTCCTTCAATATATTCACCTTTAGCAATTATGGCAGCGCTGTCGGAATATTGAACGGACATACCGTTTGGCTTACTTTTAGCATAAACCTCTTCCCGTAAAATATTACCCGAAGGAAAATACCATTTCCATTCGCCTTCCATCACACCATTATTGAAATTACCAGTTTGCTCGGTTTTACCATCCTGAAAATAGAATTTCCATTCGCCATTTTGACGATCATTTGCGAATTGACCTTGCGCACGTAATTCACCTGTTTCAAAATACAGTTTCCATTCACCCGTACGTTTTTCTGTCTCATCTACCGGTCCCTCTCCTGTGCGTATGCCATTATTGTTGTAGCGGATGGATTTTTCGGGTTTACCGGCAGTGTTGTAAAAATAATGAAAACCGACAGGTATCTCATCAAGATAAATTCCCTTACGTTTTATCGTTACTCCATCATCGTAATAAGTGATCAGTTCAATAGCTTCTACCTTCATCTGTATCCCTTCTTCGATGATCTTCCCTTCGCGATAGGCACGTTCATTAATCAGATTGCCCTTATCAGAATACATTTTAGTAGTCCCGTCAAGAACACCGTTTTTATAGTTGTCCTCTTCCTTGAGTTTCCCGTCGGTATAAAATGTTTTCCAAGTACCGGCTTTTTGTCCTTTTTCGTTTACCCGATTGATGAATTCCCGGGAAGTCATGTAATCATTATGGTATTCGTATAAAGTAATGACTGTTCCTTTTTCGTCGAATTCTTTACCGGTTCCCTGTTTCTTACCATTTTTATAATTGATGATTTGCCGGACTTTCCCGCTCGGATAATAGTAATATGATGGTCCTTCTTTTTTATCGTCCAGGTATAATTCTTTTGACTTTAGATAATGCCGGCTAACATTATTCTTTTCCGTAATAGTCTCATAATTGTAACTAAAACCTGTCTTTTTACCTAACTGATAATTGATCACCTCGAGCGTATCAGCTGTTTCCATATAAAAAACCCAAGTACTGTCCAGCATCGCATTCCGACGATTACCTTCCGATTTAAGTACTCCTGTTACATAGTATGCCTTCCAATATCCATCAGGTTCCCCGTTTTTCATCAATCCTTCGCTGGCTACTTTACCGTTAGGATAATAAAAAGTATTGTACCCATTGGAATTAATCCGGGTATTTGTTTGGGAATAGCTATCTATATCAAAAACTAAACAAATTAACAGGCAAAAGATAATATTTCGTAAACAATTTTTCATTTAAGAATTATTCGCCAAAACACAGTTTCAAAATGAGTCTGCTAAAATAATAAGATTGTTTGTAATAAACTAAATCAAACCTAATTTCTCCGAAATTTTAAGCATGCGGCGAATAGGTTTTTCTGCTTTTTGTCTCAATGTCTCGTCAAGAACGATTTCGTTTTTTTCTTCACGAAGACAATCATATATTTTCTGGAGTGTCACCAATTTCATATAACGGCAATCGTTACATGCGCAAGTTGAATCTTTGGGTGGAGCAGGAATGAATGTTTTACCCGGACTTGCTTTTTGCATCTGGTGCAAAATACCCGACTCGGTTGCTACAATATATTCGTTGGCCGTATCTGTCTTCGAAAATTTAAGTAATGATGCAGTGGAACCAATGTGATCGGCTACGATCAATATAGGTTTCGGACATTCGGGATGCGCCAGTATTTTCGCTTGTAGATGATTTTTTTTTAGTTCCAGGATCTTTTCGAGCGAAAATTCTTCGTGCACATGGCAAGCGCCATCCCACACAAGCATATCCCTGTGTGTTAAGCTTTTTATATAGTTACCCAGATTACGGTCAGGAGCAAAAATAATTTTTTCGTCTTTCGGGAGCGATTCGATAATCTGTACGGCATTGGACGAAGTACAAACAATATCGGTTAACGCCTTGACTGCAGCTGTTGTGTTAACATACGAAACAACGGTATATCCGGGATGTGCTTTGACGAAAGCTTCGAATTTATCGGCCGGACACGAATCGGCTAAAGAGCAACCTGCTTCGGGATCGGGTATCAATACCTTTTTCGAAGGATTGAGAATTTTTGCTATTTCGGCCATAAAATAAACACCGGCCAAAACAATAATATCGGCCGAAACATCCACTGCTTTTTGTGCAAGAGCAAGACTATCACCAACAAAATTTGCAATATCCTGTATTTCAGAAGTCTGGTAATAATGCGCCATGATAACTGCATTTTTAGTCTTCTGTAATTTTTTTATCTGTTGGATCAGCTCAGAATCATTCATCGTAAAAAATATTATCTACTGCAAAATTACATGTTTTTAAGCTAATGTCAACTATTTTCATCCAGCTAAAAATCGTCTTCGGTGAATATCGTCGCAGCAATGAAACGTTCTTCGTCGGGCCTGGTGTTATAATAATAACCTACGACTAATTCGCCGCGAGCGTTTTCGACCATGCATGGATAGCCGATGTCCCAGCAGGCAGCGTCGGTACGCAGAATCTTTTCATCGAGCCAACTGCGGCCCTCGTCGTGAGAAAACATACAACACATACCGAATGGCTCGTCGCGCATGCCGTATGAAACGCACCAATTCCCATTCTTCATTGCGACCAACGCCGACGGATTGCCGCCCGGACCGGTCGTATAGGGTGTGATCGGTCCGTCGCAACGCCATGATTTTCCGCCGTCAGAGGAGACATATTGTTTGAGACAAAACCGTTTGGAATTTTCGCCTGTAAGCGGCTCCATCACACGTACGATGACCACCCAGTCGCCATTTTTCCGCTGTGCCGATGCCGGCATAATTTCCCAACCAGCCGGCTCGTCGCCAAGGCAGCCGAGCAACTCCCATTTCGCGCCGCCATCAGATAATTTGGCGCAGACCACGCGGCCTTCGTCGCCGTTGCCCTTGGTGACTGTGAGGAAAACCATCATCTCAGAACTTAACAGCACATGGTAGTCGGTGCGAGCATTGACACCGGTGAATCCCATAGGATCGATGCTGTACGGGCCGATCCAGTGATGGCCACGGTCAAGCGAATAACTCCACCATGACGGGTTACGTGCGCGGGTGCCCGACAGCGTAAATTGTGCGCAGAAATCAGGATGGGAAAAGTCAATACTGCCGGGACAAAGCATGAGGTCGTCTGTGGTGACCGGACCGCCCGTTTCGTCTGTAGTGTATTTGATTGCCGGACGTTCGATCCGCCATGATCTGCCGCCAACGAGGCTGCGAGCAAAAATCGTATACCGTTCGCAATCGGGTACGACGCTATGTCTGTTTCGCCATTCGCCGCTGTGCTCACAATCCTGAAACGATATCAGAATCTCGTCACCCCAGTTCCATATGCCGTGATTGGCTGGCCAACCACCGTAGCGCCCGCGCTGGGAGAAGATAATGTAGTTTTGGGTGGAGTCAACACCAGATTCTTCACGGCTAGTAAGCAAGCCGCAGGCTTGTATAAAGGGAAGCCCCGAGGTAAGGACAATGCCAGATTTTATAAAGTTTCGGCGCGAATCAATCAGTTTATTTTTCATGAGTTTGAAATTTATTTTTTATGCATTTTTAACTAAGGAACGCGAACAAAATAATTTTCCCAATTCAAGCAGATATTCGATAATTCAGTTCAGGTATCTTAGGATGTGGGCTTATGTTTTGATAATCAATTTCTTTCTTGTCAATTTTTTACCCTGTTTGATAATATTTCAAATTC
>JAVBNI010000207.1:0-27526 GCA_031551645.1 Bacteroidales bacterium
TGAAATATTATCAAACAGGGCAAAAAATTGACAAGAAAGAAATTGATTATCAAAACATAAGCCCACATCCTAAGATACCTGAACTGAATTATCGAATATCTGCTTGAATTGGGAAAATTATTTTGTTCGCGTTCCTTACACAAATTTTCACTAATAAAATTTCGTGTAATTCGTGGATAAAAATTTTGATACGATTACCCTGAAAAATGACAAAAATTCTATTTCATTCTTGCGGATTTTTTTAGATTTGCGCGTCGTATTATTTATAGTATGCTGATCTTGATATATAAATTGCTTAGGTACAGTATATTGATAGAATTAAAATGAAAAAAAATGAAAAATCCTGTAGGGACGGTATAACCATTGCAAGAAACAAAATTTTAATCACTTAACATAATACATCATCATGATCCATATTTCATTAAAACGTATTGTTTCTTTTATTCTTTTTGTATGTTTTACATTTCATGTATCCGGTAAGAAAAATGATATTACCATTCCGTCGAATGGAGAGAATACCCTGTTGAATCAAAACTGGATAGCACGTCAGGCCAGCTATGTATTGTTGGATGGTGCACAACTATCGTCTGGAAACCAGGATTTCAAAGGTTGGATGAAGGCAACAGTTCCCGGTACAGTTTTATCGACCCTGCTGGACAATCAATTGATTCCTTCGCCTTATTATGGAATGAATAATGAATTGATCCCTGATATTTATGACGTTGGCAATGAGTTTTATACCTATTGGTTTGTCAACCAGTTTACCTTACCCGAAATCGATAAAAACATGCATTTATGGTTGAATTTCAGGGGGATCAATTATAAGGCTGAGATATTTCTCAACGGAAAACGTATTTCTACAACTACCCATGAGGGAATGTTTATCCGGCGTAGTTACGATATCACAAAAGCCATGAAGCCCGGTGCTGCCAACACGCTTGCAGTTCTCGTTTTTCCTCCCGATTTCCCCGGCGAAGACAACGGCGGCCAGGGAGGCGACGGGCAGATAGCCAAAAATGTGACCATGCATTGTACTCCGGGATGGGACTGGATACAGGGTGTACGCGACAGGAATACCGGTATATGGGACGAAGTGAGTTTGTCCATATCAGGTGATGTCAGGTTACTAAATCCACAGGTAATCACGAAGGTACCTGGAGTCCGGATGCCGGGTGACAAACAGGCCAGCGCTACTTTGATGATAAATGCTGAATTGGAAAATCTGACGCCTAACTCCCGGACAGTGTCCGTGAACTACGAGGTTGACAACAAGAAAATGAATGCCAAGTTTCAATTGGCTCCTCGCGAGAAACGGGAAATAAGCCTGCCGAATATGGAAATAAAAAATCCCCGACTATGGTGGCCCAATAACATGGGAAAACAGGAGTTGTACAATCTGGAGTTGACGGTGACCGATGGTGTGTCTACCAACGTGTCGGACAAGCAAAAAGTCAGGTTCGGTATTCGTGAGATTTCTACCGAAAAAGATCCGGTCACAGGAGGACGCAAGTTTTATGTGAATGGCCAGAAAGTATTCATTCGCGGCGGTAACTACATTGCTTCGGACTGGATGTTGCGGTTATCGCCCGAGCGCTACCGTACCGAAGTCCGTTTTCATGCCGACATGAATTTGAATATGATCCGGGTGTGGGGTGGCGCTATTCCCGAACGCCCTGAATTTTATAATGCCTGTGATGAATTCGGGATGCTGGTTTTCCAGGATTTTTCAGTAACCGGAGATGCAAACGGAGCATGGGTTGATCCCAAGAAAAAAGATTCGCGAGAACGGCGTCATGCCTATCCCGACAATCATGATTTGTTTCTCGAATCGGTGGTCGACCAGGTAAAAATGTTACGAAACCATCCCAGTTTATGTATCTGGTGCGGAGGCAACGAATGGCCTGCAGCCGAGGATATTGCCGAAGCGCTGACAAATGATATTATGCCGCGATATGACAACACCCGGCATTTTGCGGTGTATTCGACCGACACCATATTCACGAGGAATACGATCGGTGGAGTGGGGGATGGGCCCTACGGAATACAGGAACCCGAATGGTTTTTCACCTTCAGGTCGACACCATTCAATCCCGAATTAGGATCAGTGGGAGTTCCCGAAGCAGTGGCCATGCGTGCCATCATGGATGAAAGTGATTTCAACAATTTTCCGAGAGCGGGTGGCCGGCAGGTAAACCGTGTTTGGGATTACCATAAATATCTTCCTTACGGACAGCATATTGAACGATATGCTAAACCTCAGTCGGGAGAAGAGTTCTGCAACATTGCCCAATTGCTCAACTTCGAACAATACAGGGGACTGATGGAAGGATGGGCTTCCAATATGTGGAATTGGTACACCGGGATGATCATCTGGAAAACGCAAAATCCTTGGACTGCTTTGCGTGGACAGATGTACGATTGTTATCTGGATGTAAATGCATGTTATTATGGCGTTCGTGAAGGCGGTAAGCCATTACATGTGCAGTATAATTACAAAACCCGCCAAGTGGAAGTCGTGAATACCACATTGGCCGATAAAAATGGATGCATCGTACGCGCCCGCATGTACCAGATGGACGGTAAATTGATTAGTGAACGAAAAGAGGAAAATCTGGTTTTAAAGGCTAATGCATCTGCACCGCTCTTCCCGGTAGATCAACCTTCGCAGCTCGAAGGCGTATATTTCCTGCGTTTGGAACTTTCCGACGGTAAAGAAGTATTTTCGGATAATACTTATTGGCTCACAACAGTGCCCAAGGATTATACTCAATTACAAAAGATGTCACCGTCGCGAGCTGCGGTTTCTGTCAATCTGGACGCAACCGGTAACCATTGCCGCGCTTCCGTGAATATAAAAGCGAAGGATAAGATCAGTTTTTTCAACCGTATCTCTGTCTTTAACCGGAAAACAGGTGAAAGGGTTTTACCCGTGTACTATTCGGATAATTATTTTACTGTTTTTCCCAATGAAGAAAAGACGGTGACGCTGACTTTTGACAGCAATTTACCCAAAGAAGATCTTTATATCGAAGTAAAAAACTGGAATGACAAGATGATGACGAACCGGTGATAAGTAATTGAGAATTGATTCTCAACTTTCAATTCTCAATTTGTTTATTTGAATCCTATTGCCCCATATACTAAACCTTCCAATACAGCCGGGACAACGAACAGATTGTTCCGGCTGTCGTATGTAAAATCAGCCGGACCACCGATTTTGGATGTCATTTTTATTACGCCTGTTTCTTTTGTGTCGAGGTTAAGCCATTTAATGACACCCTGTTTGGTATTCATTACCCAATCGCTGAAATATAGTTTTTTCCCAGAAAGCGCTAATCCCCATAAAAGGCCTTCGTCAGCCGGCAATTCAGTGTAAGATTTTTTTGTCATGTCGATCACGCCGAGTTTACCGTTAGGTAGGCTATCGGTTCCCCAACTGCAAACGTACATCTGGTTTTTATCAACCAGCAGGCCCGTCGGAGCAATTGTTTCAACCCATTTTTTATATTTTTTGGCAGCCAGGTCTACCTCAAAAATCATGTCGATATCGGTGGCCGAAACGTACAATGTTTTGTTATCGGTGGAAACGATACCGGTAAGTTGTACCGTATTATCCTTTGCAAAACTTAATTCAAACACTTTCTTTTTCGATTTGAGATCGAAGCCCAATAACCGGTCAACATCGCACACATAAAGCGTTCCCTGCAATGCCAGGATGCCATGCGGACTATCTAAGCCGGTAATATATTTCATGGTGACATCCTCTTCACTGCCATCGCTTTTCACACGTGATATATATCCGTCGCCGTCTTTGGCTGTCAGTGCCGAACTTTTGCCGGCATTGGACAAATAGTAATAACCGCCGTATTGGGTAACGCTCATCGGCGCGTCAAAACCACTGTAGCTGTATTGGTCTTGTCCGTACGTATTTGAAAAATAGAAAAATAAACTAACAATCAAAATGATGAAACTAAACCTTCTCATGATATCTGCTGTTTTTTGAATATGTTGACAGGTTGCACAAATTTCATTCCATTTTTACAAAAGTAGTTGACGTGTGAACAAGTATACAGGTAAACATGTATACGAATTGCGAAAATTCTGTTTACTTGTTTACCTGTATTCCCGTTTTTCTTATTTACTAGTTTTCCGTTCGTCGGTATTACCAGGTATCCGTACGGAATGACGGCAACGGCAGATTGCCTTCTACAGTGAATATTTCCGTAGCCGATATGTCGTCAAAACAATAGCGGACAGCAACCGGTTCCGATACATTGGGCGAAAACAATATTACTTTATTGCCTGCAACGCTGACTTTGGCCGGTTGGAACCATTTATTACTTCCAGCCACCTTGAAGTTGAGTATTTCCTTTCCGTAAGATGTTAAACCCGGATCATTGTTTACATCAAATGTCAATACCACCATTTGGCCTTTGAATTCGACGGATTTAAGTTCGGGACTGCGATAATGTGTTTTGTCCATCCCGTATGTTTTAGCCAGTGCCCACAAAGCCATCCGTTCGCCGGCGTCTTTTTTCTTGGGCGGATGAATACAATCCGGGCTTTCGGAATCCATCAGGACAGCCATACCTGTGTTTGGGGTTGTTGCCATGCATTTGGCCTGTGCTTCGCGGATAAATCCTGAATTTAAACCACCACCATAGTTATATGGCGCAATCTGGCAATAATAGAATGGAAATTCACCGACACCCCACAAGTTACGCCATTCGCGTACCATTTTATCGAACATCTTGATATACAGTTCAGGTTCTTCCCTGTTTGATTCGCCCTGATACCAAATGGCCCCACGGATTCCATAACCGATAATCGGATGGATCATACCATTATAGAGTACAGTAGGTGTTGCGGTTGGCGATTTGATTTCGGCATCTGAAGCCGGAATTTTTTTCTCAGGAATATCTTTCAACGAAGCAGGCGTCATCCAGGCCTCGATACGTGAACCGCCCCAACTGGTGTGGATCAACCCTACCGGAACATCCAACGCATTATTGATCAGTCTGGCAAAATAGTATGCTGTTGCGCTGAAATTGGGAACAGTTTCAATATTGGCAACATCCCACGAACCGGAACAATCTTCCTGCGGTGTAGTCTTTGCTGCTTTTTTCAGGGTAAAGCAACGGATTCCGGGATTACGTGAAAAAGCGATAGCTTCGGGACCGCCTTCTATAGGCTGTCCGTAAAAACCCCTCATCGGCATTTCCATATTCGATTGTCCCGAGCACAGCCATACTTCTCCGATCAGGATATTGGACAGGGTGACAGCTTTTCCGTCGCTGATAGTAAGCGTATATGGCGTGTATCCGGCTGCGGGAGTTTGGATGGTCAGTTTCCAGAGTCCGTTTCCATCGCTTTTTGCCGAGGCTTTTTTGTTCCACGAGCCGGTTACCGTTACAGTGGTATTAGGTTTGGCCCAACCCCAGACAGATACGTTCGATTGCTGCTGCAACACCATGTTATCTCCGAAAATGGCGGAAAGACGTACATCAGCCTGCAGCGGAAAAGTATAGAATGCTATAAAAAGCAAAAAAACAAAAGCTTGCTTCAAAATGTTACTCATGACTTAATTGATATTATATGGTTAATTGTTTATCCCGTAAAAGTAAACTGAATTATCGAATTTACAAAAACACACTGAAAGTCAATGCTACTTTTATGCTTAAACGTTTAAGCAATAGAGAAATAATAACTGTCGGAAGGTATACCTAAAATGATGAAAAAGTAACGTACTCATCCTTTTTGACAGAATTTATATGATTGGCAAGATTTACTAAGTTCCTCGTTAGTTTTGTAAATTCTTTCACGTGAATAAATCATTTTAACCACATTCCTTAGGATACAACTTACTTATCCAAAAAATATTCGTCATCCGGAACTACAGGCCGGTAAGGTATGGTGAAATAGAAGATCGACCCTTCTTTTTCGGTTGATTTGACCCATATTTCACCATCCATCAGTTGTACGAGATTTTGCGCGATAGGTAATCCGAGGCCGGCACCTCCGTAGGTTCGGTTGTTTCCTTGGTCGATTTGGCAAAAACGTTCGAAAATAGTTACAAATTTGTTTTCTGGTATACCAATGCCGGTGTCTTCGACGGTAAATTCCAGCATGTTGGAGGCAGATTGTCGGTATCCAAATTGAATGTAGCCACGATTGGTAAACTTGATAGCGTTGGTTAGCAAGTTGCATAATACCTGGCGCAGACGTACTGGGTCGATAAGGATGATGCACGGGTCAATAAACTCACTGTTATCAAGGAATAGTTTGATGTGCTCTTTATTTTTGCTTTTCATGTCGGCATTGAAGAGTGTCTGTAATTCAGACATTAAATCATTGACATTGTATGGGATGGAATGAATATTCAACTGATTGGTTTCAGCTTTGGCAATGTCGATGATGTCATCGAACAATTGTACCAATTGCTTGCTGCAATTGTTAATCATGTTGGTGTATTCCTGTTGGGTTTCTGTGGATAGATTACCGGATGTAAGCAGATTGAGAAAGCCAATGATACCATTAAGCGGTGTCCGTATTTCGTGTGAAATATTGGCCAGAAAGGCGGATTTAAGACGGTCGGATTCTTCGACTTTTTTCTTGGCACGGCTAAGTTCATGGATTTTGATTTCTACCATTCGTTCGAGTTGTGTGCGATATTGGCTTAATTCTATCTCGGCCAATTTCTGTTCGGTGATATCTCGGAGGATACGTCCGAAAAAACAAGTTTGGCCCAGGCCGATAGGAAATATGGATACATGTACGTGGCGTTTCCATCCATCAGGCATATGTAATGTTAATTCTTCAATAACGGGTTCCTGGCAACTTCCTCCTTCCATATATTCTACACGCGATCGATAAAGTCTGTTGAAAGCTTCAGGTTTCCGGTCTTCGCCGGATAGAAAATTTTTCAATAATTCCCATTCGTACTGCCCCATTGCTTCGTTGCGGGGGATTCCCGAAATTTGTTCCAGCGAATGGTTCCATTCAATCACCCGGCCTTTTTTATCCAGTATCATGATACCTTCGAAGGATTGTTCTATAAAATTACGAAGTTTGTTCTCACTTTCTTCCAATTTTTGCATGGTCTCTTTGCGGGCGGCGACTTCGTGTTGCAAAAGTTCGTTATTCCGTCGTAGTTCTTCATTGATTACGACATATTCTTCATTGATCGTGAATAGTTCTTCATTCGCCGCCCGCAATTCTTCATTGACCGTTCCAAGTTCTTCAGTACGTTCGTTTACCTGGCGTTTAAGCTCCTCGCGGTGTGAGACCAATTCCATTTCGGCCAGCTTACGCCCGGTGATATCGAGGATAAATCCGTCGCATACCACCCTGTCACTTTCAAGTCTCGGACGTGCCGATAGTTGTATCCACTTCATGTCGGTATCGGTATAATAATAACGGATATCTTCGTTGAAATCGTCACATCCGAGCAGACTGTGGAAAATTGCGAATTGTACCGTATCCAGGTCGTCAGGATGAATTTTCATGAACGGTACCGAAATGTCAAGCATGGCTTCGGAAAGAGGTACATTAGTCAATTTTTCCCATGCAGCACTTGCGTAAGTGAGAGTCAGGTAGTTGAGCCAGGTTTGTTCTGCTCCGGGTTGCTTGAGTTGGGTGGTGTCTATCTGGAGGCGGAACAGACATCCATTGGGAAAATTGTCGCCAAGGGCTTTTAGTCGGTTTTTTTCAGCAATCAACAATTCTTCATTTTGCCTGTTTTGTTCCTGAGAGTCTGCCAGGTGGTCGAAAATATCATCTATAGAAGCAACGTTCGTGGCCTGCCGTTTATATTCTTGTTTTCCAAGATTACCAGTATGGAAATGTTTGTTGTTTAATGTTTTTGCTCGTAAGTTCTTTGCCTTCAATTGTTCCAACTGTATTTTCAAAGAATGATTTTCTTTTACTAATTGGTTGATGTACTCGTTTTGGCTCATGTATAAATTTTTTTCAATTAATTAATGTCGTTATTTCGAGTTTTTTCTCATGAAGCTGCCTAACAAGTCAAAAATATACAAGCAAAGGACATCCTATAAGCTCACAAATATTCAAAAAAATTTAACTCTGTAAGCCTAATCATTTTGAAACTCAAAATTTAAACAACTTCTTAGAGAATATACCAGTTGAATGTAAGAGGAATGTTCTGAAAATGATGACCTTGTTTATCTGTATCAAGATTAATGACATGGCAAATTATAATTTAAAATTCCGGTAGGTATCATTAAAACATTCTTTAAAGAATCGGTTTGTTATTCTCTTAAGAGCATTCGGATAACAGTTTCCATGAGAAATAGAGTGGGAGAGGGGATAAGCCCACGGAAGCCAATCAGTCGGGTATTGGAATTTCATGTACCATACTCAGGTTGATTGAAATTAATTTACTGATTTCTTTTTCCTCCTTGTCCAGTTCATCACCCATGCGTTCTAATTCTTTTACTTGTCTGGAAAGGTGATCGGCCAACATTTCCACATGTTGAGTTTTATTAATGAAGGTTTCCAGTTTTTTTCTAATGAGGATGGTTTCAGGAGTTTGCTCCATATCCTTAAAACGTTCATATTGTTCAGATAAATTCATTTTTGATTTTGTTTACGTAAAATATTTACTGTTGATTTGAAAAGCTTTGAAAGTAGCCGGAGTAGTCGGCTTCTTTCAAAGCAAAAGATTATCGCTATGGTATTAATTCAAATATTTTATAATCAAACTATTAAGACCTTTTTTAGTTCATCTGTTCAGCACCGATAGGATAGGCCATGAGTAATACCCGTTTAAGATTTTCATTGTGATCGCAGATTGGGATAAATTTTTGTTTGAATATGGTACACTTACCTTCTCCAACGGTTACCTGTTGTACATCTTCGTACATCTTACCCTGGCTGACATTCTGCCATGCTTCCTGTGCAGCTTCCTTTCTGATAAATGCAGCAAGATGTTGTCCGATGAAATGATCTCTGTTTGTATTTTCAAAAGAATCGATCATCAGTTGGTTGATATCAGTGATAATGGCATCAGGTGAAAACTCAACCATATTGAATGACTCGAAAACAGATTGATACAGTTGTCGCATCTCACCATCTTTTTCCATACTGATATTTTGCAGACGCTCCATTTCAGTGAGGGTTTCAAGCATATCCGCTTCTCGACGTTTCATTTCTTCCTGCGTTGTTTGCATTTCCTCCATATTCTGACGCAGTTCTTCTTCCTGGTTGGCTAATTCTTCGGTTTGCAGTTTGGTTTGTTCCAGTAACCGTTCGGTTCTCAAACTTACTCGTACGGTGGCAATAGTAGCGGCGATACTTTCGCTTACTTTTTCGATGAATTCGAGTTGGTATACTTCAAATTCCCGGAAAGAGGCTAGTTCAATGATTCCGTATATTTCACCATTCACTTTCAACGGACATATGAATAGGGCATGTGGGTTATCATCACCTAATCCTGAAGTAATGGTGACATATTTGTCGGGAATATCGGTCAAATAAATTGATTCGCCTTCAAGATAGCAGGTTCCAATCAATCCTTCGCCCGGAAGGATCTGTTTTTCTGCAAATTTCTTGCGGTCGAAGGCATAACAGGCTTTCATTTCGAGTATCTTGTCATACTCTTCATCATTGAGAATAAAAATGCCACCCTGATTGACTTCCAGGTATTTAACCAAGTTACTGATAATATTGTATGACAAAGCATCCATATCACTGTTGTCCCTTCGCAGAATTTCAGCAAATTTAGCTAACCCCGAAGTTCCCCAGTTGCGATGCTCCTCTTCGATTTTACGAGTGATTTCATCGTTCTTTGCTTTTTGCAAGCTACAGCGCATTTCAAGCAACGAATTGCCCAGTACGTCCTCATTACTCAACGGTTGATAAGCGGCGTCGAGCCTACCTTCGCCAATATCGTGAGCAAAAGAAGATGTACGTTGTAAGCCGTTCACTAAATATGCTAATTGAGTTTTCATTTTCCCAATCTCATCCTGGTTGCGGGTACCTTCAATACGAAGATCTATCCGGCCCGACGACAGTTGGTGAATGATTCCTGTTACATCAATTACACCTTTCAGCATAGCCTGTATCACAATCCATCCTGCGAGGGTAATCAATACAATACCGATCAGACAGTATAAAATCAAAAATCCGGCTGTTTGGCGGGCTTGTTCATAAATCTCTTCCTTCGGGACGCGTACGGAGTAAAACCACGGTTTTGTATTTTCTCCCAATTGTAAAGGAACGTACACGTGATACATTTCTTTTCCTTCGAACGGAAACATTCCTTCAATCATTTTTCCTGCCGGTAGTTTATCTAATATCTTGCGGTTGCCATTTTCCGCCAATGTCCCGATTTGTGAAAGGTCCCGATGCAAGGCGATGGCGCCTTTGCTGGTAACCAGTTTTCCCGTGGCATTCCGATCGAGATCATTGAGTAAATGATTTAATTCGTCTACGCGGAAATCGGTACCCACGGCTCCGATAAACTTTCCATTAATCATGATAGGTACACATATACTAAAATACCAGGCTTTTTGGCCGGCAGCGTCATTGTATAAGTAAGGCTCAGTGATGATTTCGCTGCGAACTTCCCTGGTTCGGCTGTAAAATTCATAGTTGTCATTATTTTCCATGGTCACTATTTGGCCAGCAGTGAACCATGGGGAAAAACGCCCTTGGGAATTGCTACCCATGCGGTTGACAAAGATGGAGTCAAGCCCGTCGATGACATTAGGCTCGAAGCTACACCAGATATTCTGTAAGTTTTTTTCATTCAGTACCAATGGTTCTATTTCAGATAAAATCATTTCGCGTTTCCTGTTGGTAGGAATGATATCTGACGAGACGATTTGTGAGACCACACCCGAATAGGCGCGTGCTACACTTGCAGCACTATTGACTTTTTCCGTCAGGCGTTGTCCGGCTTCCATAGCAGACAAACGGGCGATTTCGGAAGAACTTTCCAGTGAACCGGAACGTAGCGAAATAAATAATAGCAAACATAATGCGGACATTACCAAGAGACTTGTACTTCCCACCAATAAGGGTAATTTTACTTTGATAGATAGATTGTTAAATTTTTTCATACTTTCTTTTATGTTTTTAATTCCAAATACAAATTTATGACCTATCGTTTTTCTATCTCCTGCACTAAAGTAGGGTTTTTATCATCTCAATAAAAACCCTACTTTAGTGCAGGTATTGCAACTTAATCATAGTTCAAATTGTTATTATTGTATATATAGTATTATTTAAATAATGAAATACATTGATTTACAAAAGTTTTTAGAAGAATTAAAGACAATAGGAGACGATCATACCAAATCGCTTAATCCTTTCCTACGTATACTTGACGCTTTTTCGAGGGTGGTAGGGCAAAGTATTTATGTGATTGATTACAAAAAACGAGGATTTGTGTATGTATCCTCTAATCCGTTGTTTTTATGCGGATATGAACCTAAAGAAGTGTTGGAAATGGGTTATGCCTTCTATCAGAAGGTAGTGGTTGATAATGACCAGGATATGCTTTGGGAAATCGATAAAACGGGGTACGAGTTGTTTTGTCGACTTCCTCTTGACGCCAGGATGAAATCGATGATCTCATATGATTATAAGATTAAACAGCCGGGAGATAAAACAATCATGGTTAATCAACGTAATACTCCTGTTTTTCTTGATGAACAGGGGGATGTACGTTTTGCTCTGTGTGTAGTAAGCCTTTCTACTCATAATCATCCAGGTAATGTCATTATAAAAGTGGATGATATATTACATCATTATATTTATTCCTTCGAGGGGAAAAAATGGAAAAAGACAGCAAATATCACCATTAGTAACAGGGAAAAAGATGTTTTGCGGTTGGCGGCTCAAGGACATGCGAACGAAGAAATTGCCAATATTCTTTTTATCAATGTCAGTACCGTGAAATTTCACAAAACAAATATTTATAACAAATTGAACGTTAAAAACATCACTGAAGCTGTCACATTTGCTTATAATCACCAATTATTGTGATTGGTGGTGGAAAGATATGACAGCATTCGACCTCTAAATTACCTCCGGTAAGCCCGCTAATGCTAAATTCTTAATTTTTAACTCTTCATTCTTAACTTAACGCGACCTTGGTCAACTTCACCCCCAGCATATAATCATCCATATCCACATCTACAGCATCTTCCACCTTATCGACCGTTTCAAGGCTGACACCCAATACCTGCGACATGATATAATCCTTATGTACAGCTACCGCTTCGTCGGTTTCGGGATGTTTTTGCAGGACGATGTTTATTTTATCGGTCACATCAAATCCACTATCCTTACGCAGATTTTGTATACGATTGATCAGTTCACGGGCAATGCCTTCGAGTTTCAAATCGTTGGTTACCGTGATGTCAAGCGCCACGGTAAGTTTACCCTCATTGGCCACTAACCATCCGGGAATATCTTCCGAAGTGATTTCCACATCTTCGGATGTCAGTTCGACATCCTGCCCATCGATAACGGTACTATAGACACCTGCGCGTTCAAAATCTGTTATATCTTGCTGCGAAAATCCTGCAACAAGCGCCGAAATACTTTTCATTAATTTGCTGTATTTGGGCCCGAGTGTTTTGAAATTGGGTTTGATTTTCTTAACCAGAATGCCTCCCGTATCAGTGATATAATCGATTTCCTTCACATTCACTTCATTCAGTATCAGACGACGCACCGCTTCTAATTGCGTCTGCAAGCCATCGTCAAGCACAGGGACCATGATCTTGCGAAGGGGTTGACGCACACGAATATTTACCTTACGTCGCAAGGCCAAAACCATGGACGATACCTGTTGAGCGATGTCCATACGCGCTTCTAATTCACTATCGACAAGCGACCCGTCGCACACGGGAAAATCAGCCAGATGCACAGAAGTAAATGGTTCCATTCCTGTCAGACCGTTGAGGTCGGTATAGAGTTTATCCATGTAGAATGGAGCAATGGGAGCAGCCAGTTTTGCAACGGTCACCAGACATGTGTACAACGTCTGGTAAGCGGCCAGTTTGTCGGCATCCATAGTACCACCCCAATAACGCTTGCGATTGAGTCGAACATACCAGTTACTGAGGTTTTCCGTAACGAAGTCCTGGATGAGGCGTCCGGCACGTGTAGGTTCATACTCATCGTAACACTCATCCACTTGCTTAACAAGGGTATTGAGTAATGAAATGATCCAACGGTCGATCTCAGGACGGTCTTTTACAGACACTTGTGGCTTATTGTTGCAAAAACCATCAACATTCGCATAAAGCGCAAAAAATGAATAAGTATTATGTAATGTTCCGAAGAATTTACGTACGACTTCTTCAACACCTGCAATGTTGAATTTCAGGTTATCCCACGGCTGTGCGTTGGTGATCATATACCAGCGCAAAGGATCGGAACCGTATTTTTCAATGGTTTCGAACGGATCGACTGTGTTCCCAAGCCGTTTGGACATTTTATTGCCATCTTTGTCGAGAACTAACCCATTAGACACTACCGCTTTAAAAGCTACTTCGTTGCGAATCATCGCAGAAATAGCATGTAACGTGAAAAACCAACCTCGCGTCTGATCAATTCCTTCGGCAATGAAATCAGCAGGAAAGACTTCATGGCTTTCGAGCCGTTCCTTATTTTCGAACGGGTAATGAATCTGCGCATAAGGCATGGCGCCCGAGTCGAACCATACGTCAATCAGGTCGGCTTCGCGCTTCATTGGTTTACCCGATTCAGATACCAGTATAATTTCATCCACGAACGGACGATGCAGGTCTATTTTATTATAATTTTTATCCGAGAAATCACCTGTAACAAAACCTTCGTACGGGTTTTTCTGCATTACACCGGCAACTACAGATTTCCCGATCTCCTTTATTAGCTCTTCCATCGAGCCGATGCATTTTTCTTCACTTCCGTCCTCGGTACGCCATATCGGAAGCGGTGTACCCCAATAACGACTACGGGAGAGATTCCAGTCCTGGAGGTTCTCGAGCCATTTACCAAAACGTCCCGTGCCAGTCGATTCTGGTTTCCATTTAATGGTATTGTTCAAACGGATCATGTCCTCACGGCAGACTGTGGTACGAATAAACCACGAATCGAGCGGATAATACAGTACCGGTTTATCCGTTCGCCAGCAATGCGGGTATGAGTGGACATATTTCTCTATCTTGAACGCTTTGCCCTGCTGCTTCAACATCACGCAGAGGTCGATATCCAATGTGGTATCTTCAGCAGTAAGTGATGAATCATATTCATTTTTTACAAAACGCCCGGCATATTCCTGATACAAGTCAATGTTGACCCGGCTTTCAACAAATTGCGGATCCAGGTCTTCTATCCGGAATAAACGTCCCCTGCGGTCGACCATCGGTTGACGGTTACCATCTTTATCGGTCAGAATCAGCGGCGGAACACCCGAGGCTTTGGCCACACGGTCGTCGTCGGCGCCGAATGTGGGTGCAATGTGTACAATACCGGTACCATCCTCTGTAGTTACAAAATCGCCTGTAATTACCCTAAACGCTCCTTCACCGGGATTTACCCACGGAATAAGCTGTTCGTATGCAATACCTTCAAGCGATTTTCCATCACATTCGTCTAATATTTTATAGGGAACCAGCTTGTCGCCAGGTTTATAATCTTCCAATGCCAATCCGGTTGCTTTCGGATTGAAATGTGCCCCTACTAGATCTTTGGCAAGTATCACAATTACGGGATTACTCGTGTATGGATTGAAAGTACGTACCAGCACATACCTGATATTCGGCCCTACACAAAGCGCCGTGTTCGAAGGAAGTGTCCATGGAGTGGTGGTCCATGCCAGGATGCGTAGATCATTGGTTCCAGCTTTTTCGAAAAATGATCTGGAACGCTCGTTATTGATTACGGAAAACATCGCTACGCACGTGGTATCTTTCACATCACGGTAGCAACCCGGTTGGTTCAATTCATGTGTACTGAGTCCGGTACCGGCAGCAGGCGAATACGGTTGTATGGTATAGCCCTTGTATAGCAGCCCTTTCTTGTATAATTGACTAAGCAACCACCAGAGAGTTTCGATATAACGGTTGTCATAGGTGATATACGGATCGCTCATATCCACCCAATACCCCATGCGGCGGGTGAGATCTTCCCATTCGCGGGTATATTTCATCACATCCTTACGGCAAGCGGCATTGTATTCCTCCACCGAGATCGTTTTACCAATATCTTCTTTAGTGATGCCAAGCGATTTTTCCACACCCAGTTCCACGGGCAATCCATGGGTATCCCATCCGGCTTTACGTTTTACGTGAAACCCTTTCTGGGTTTTATACCTGCAAAAAATATCCTTGATCGCACGCGCCATTACGTGGTGAATACCAGGCATCCCGTTAGCCGATGGCGGCCCTTCGTAAAATACGAAACTTGGTTTTCCCTCGCGGGTGTTGAGACTCTGTTCAAATGTATGCGCTGCCGTCCATCGCTCCAATATATCCTTATTGACCTGCGACAGATCGAGTCCTTTATATTCAGAAAATTTCTTCTGCATGGATATTATTTATTTTTTCAAAAAACGGACAAAGATACGGGTTTCAATTGATAATTGCTACCATCATTCGATAAAGCTATTATATTTCCTGTTATCTTTCCACTTCATTTTAAATTGTCTATTTTTGTCCCCATACGAAAGCACATGCCCAATTCTTGATAGAATATAAATTTAATGGAGGAAAATAAACAACCAACCCAAGCCATTGTCATAGGTGCCGGTCCCGCGGGATTGACTGCAGCATATGAGCTATTGGAAAAAACAGATATCCACCCGGTCGTTGTGGAAGCGACAGCCGAAATCGGAGGTATATCACGAACCATCAGCTATCATGGTAACAGGATGGACATCGGGGGGCATCGTTTCTTTTCGAAAAATGAACAGGTGATGCAATGGTGGAATAAATTCATGCCACTTCAAGGGGCTCCGGCTTGTGATGATATTCTGCTGGACAGGAAAAAGGACTTCGAATCTGGTGGGCCGGATCCGGAAAAAACGGATCGCGTCATGTTGATTCGTCAAAGGGTGTCTCGTATATTTTTTCTCAAAAAATTCTTCGATTACCCGGTATCTGTCAAATGGCAGACATTCAAAAATCTGGGCTTTTGGAATACATTGCGTGCCGGATTGGGATATTTCAAGTCTGTGTGCTTCAAGCGAAATGAAGATTCGTTGGAGGCATTTTATATCAATCGTTTTGGAAAACCACTGTACCAAATGTTTTTCGAAGGGTATACTGAAAAAGTATGGGGCGTTCATCCTTCCCGGCTGGGAGCCGATTGGGGCGCTCAACGGGTCAAAGGTCTTTCGCTGACTAAAGTAGTTTCCGACATGTTTCGGAAGGTTTTTCGTTCTCAAAAAAATATTGAACAAAAAAACGTAGAAACGTCTTTAATTGAACAATTCATTTATCCCAAGTTAGGTCCCGGTCAACTATGGGAGACAGTGGCAAGCGACATACAACGGTCAGGAGGCGAGCTTTTATTAAACAGTCCGGTAAAGGTAGTCAATATCACCGGCAAACGTATTACGTCGGTAGTGACAGGCGAGGGAGAAAATGAAAAAACAATACCCTGTGATAGTGTCTTCTCCTCCATGGCTATCAAAGACCTGATCATGTCCCTCCGGGGAATGGATATTCCCGATGAAATAGTCAACATATCGCAAAATCTTCCATATAGGGATTTCATAACAGTAGGCCTTTTGGTGGATAAATTGCTGATTGCCAATAAAACAAATATAAAGACAATCAACAACATTGTCCCTGACACCTGGATATATATTCAGGAACGCGATGTAAAGATAGGACGCTTGCAAATATTCAACAACTGGTCGCCATACATGGTGAGCGATTACCGGAACAAAGTCTGGATCGGGTTGGAATATTTCTGTACCGAGGGCGATGAACTGTGGAATATGTCCGACGATGACTTTATCCGCTTTGCTATTGATGAAGTTGATAAAATCCAGATTATCCGTAAAGAGGATGTTCAGGATTCAACACGGGTAAAAGTAAAAAGGGCGTATCCTTCTTACTTTGGTTCTTATTATCAATTAGATAAAGTAATTACATTTTTGAATCAAATCGAAAACCTATACTGCATCGGACGTAACGGGCAACATCGTTACAACAATATGGATCATTCCATGCTTACTGCGATGATAGCTGTTGACAGTATCCGAACAGGGGATGTATCAGCTAAGGAAGCTATCTGGAATGTGAATACCGAAACCGATTACCACGAAAAGAAATGATTGGTAAAATTACATAATGACTGTTAATGTCACTTTTAAGAAATTTTAAGAAATGACCCAGTCAGGTCAGTCAACACGTCAAAGACCTGTACGCTGCGAAGTTGCTGACAGGGTCGGAATAGAATTCTTAACTAAACGGCATTGTAATAACTTATTGTAAAAAGAACGTTTACTTTCAATTTATGTGCCGTGTACGCACACGTAATAACATATTAGTAGCTTCACTGAAATTGGATGGTTTTATTATTTGCCTAATGCCAACTGGTAAAAATTCCGGTTCGATTTTACTAAGCTTACCGAAAACAAAGTCAGATTTTTTGTTTCCGTTAGGATATTCAGGTAAAGTACGCTATTACGGGTTGATACTTCTTGTTTTTTTATACGTTTCAACTGTTTGCGTTGCAGAATATCAATCAACGCAATCACATTTACCTTGCGTTTGCGTATCTCTTCCGAAGAATTTTCGTATTTGCGGTTTTTGAGCGTATGCAACACCATGTTGAAGAATACGGACACTTCATCATTCAGTTCATTCAGCTCTTCCACCTGTACGGCAGAGAATGGCGTATGGTTATTATCAATATATTCGAATGTCGGTTTATAGATATACAGTACGCTATTCGCTACTTCTCGGGAAGCATCAACCACTTGCACATAATATTGGCTCGATTCCATCGCATCGCCCTGCAGCTTGGTAATTACCTTGTACGAATTGCTCTTGAGATCTTTCGTTTGTCGACTCAGTTCGTATACGTCGTCGTGCATGCCTTTCAAGGCTTTACGTTTGCC
The DNA here is from genome assembly GCA_031551645.1 of Bacteroidales bacterium. GTDB lineage: Bacteria > Bacteroidota > Bacteroidia > Bacteroidales > UBA4181 > JAIRLS01. Next base: position 18,089 of record JAVBNI010000207.1, read on the forward strand.
GGCAAGAAAATTAGTGAGCGTGAGGTAATAAAGTTTAGACGCTGAGATAGCTGCCGACACAATTTCCTCGTTACAGTTTTCAAACACTTTCGATGCCGTAACCGATTTGACATTCAATAAAGCGTGTTCTTTATTTTTCTTTTGTTCCTTTTCTTTTTCCTGTTTTTCGGAAATAAACAACGAGCGGAACATAAAATAACCTACAATTCCAATACAGATGGCAAAAGCAATCCATTTTCCCCAGATCAGAAACGATGTGACAAGGCATGACAATGTCAGTGCTGAAACTGCGGTGATGAACCATCCGCCGATAACCGTGATTACACCGGTGATACGGTATACAGCCGTTTCGCGGTCCCATGCCCGGTCGGCCAACGAACTACCCATTGCTACCATGAAGGTAACATAAGTCGTCGAGAGAGGAAGTTTCAATGATGTTGCCGAAGCTATCAGGATACTGGCAACAACCAAATTGACCGAAGCCCTTACCTGGTCGAAAGCCACATCCTCATCGGTTTTCCGTTTCCGGAAACGCCGGTCAATTGTCTTTTGCCAACGTTTAGGCACCATGCTCTCGAAAAAAGTCGAGGCATTCAGTGAACCGCGAACCAACGAGCGCGCCAGCATCGTGGAATCGAATTGTTCCTCACCGGCATCTTGTTGACGGCTTAAATTTACAGTAGTGTCGATCACCTTACGTGCACGACGCGAAAATATCAGCGTACCAGCCATTACCAAACCTGCGATCAGCAGGAAGATGGTTGGTGTGCTGACCGGAGCTTTAAGCGCCGCCATCAGCAAACTGTTATCGGCAACGTTCGAGGCTGCGTATAATTTATATGATTCCAATCCGGCTAAGGGCACGCCGATAAAATTCACCAAATCGTTTCCTGCAAAAGCCATTGCCAAAGCAAAAGTTCCTATGAGAATTACGATCTTAAATACATTGGTTTTGAACATCCAGATCAGCATCTGTAAAATAATCGTCCAACAGACGAAATTACCTACCAACAGTTGCCAATTGTGCGTAGTGATAAATTCGAGATATTCAGGTTTCATAAACGAGGCTCCTTTAGCCCCTTTCATGATCATGAAATAAACAATGGAAGTGATCGCAATACCTCCGAAAAGAGAGCCGAAGTATTTATACGATTTGCGATAATTAAACGAAAAAATGACCCGTACGATCCATTGTACGATAATACCCGAGATGAAGGCTACCACTACCGAAATAAGTATACCACTGATGATGGCCAGCGCTTTTTCGGTATTGATGTAACTGCCTAATTCCGAAAATCCGCCACCTGATTTTGATATCTTGTAAAATGCCATGGCCAGCGATGCGCCCAACAGGTCGAATACGATGGAAACTGTGGTAGAAGTAGGCAAGCCGAAACTGTTGAAAATATCCAGTAACAATACATCTGCTACCATCACTCCTACAAAAATCCAGATGATTTCACTGAAATAGAATTTTTCAGGATCAAACAGGCCGTTCCGTGCGATGTCCATCATGCCGCTTGAAAATGTAGCCCCAATGATCACCCCAAGGCAGGCAAAAATCATAATGGTGCGGAATGAAGCTACTTTAGAACCGATTGCCGAGTTTAAAAAGTTAGATGCATCGTTGCTCACTCCGACCATCAGGTCGAAAAACGCTAAAAGTAAAAGAAATGCGACAAGAATAATATATGTATCCATAATATACGATGATGTGACAAAAATATGGGCTTTAACTTGTCCTAATGTTAAGAAATTGTTAAGAGATTGTGAATTTTTTAATCGTATCTCTATACAATTAACAAAAAAAATCTTAATTTTGTTGGCAATACAGTATGTTGGATCATAAATTATAGAACTTAATGCCAAGTTGGTTGCACGAAGCACTATATTCGACGGAGATAAATACCACGACGGCTGCCTTCCGGTTAACGATAAGCCTGTTGATTGGTGGAATTATTGGATTGGAGCGCCGCTGGCGGTTACAGCCTGCAGGATTCCGGGTACACATTTTAATATGTATAGGCGCCACTTTATTGATGATGCTTTCCATATACATTCCCCAGGTATATAAGACCGGTGATCCGGGACGTATTGCCGCACAAACCATCGCAGGCATCGGATTCCTGGGCGCAGGAGCCATCATCAAAATCGGTTCCAATATCCGCGGACTTACCACGGCTGCCTCTATCTGGCTGATTTCAGCCATTGGAATGGGTGTGGGAGCCGGATTATTCATTGTCTCAGGAATTTCAGCTTTCCTGATGCTCTTAGTGCTGATCGTACTGGAACGGTTTGAAAAACGCCTTATTCCTGACTTTACCACCAAAATATTATCGGTGATTACCGAAAGTCGCGCCGTGAATTCCAATAGTATACTGGCTATCCTGAAAAGCTATCCGATGACGGTGGCTAATGTAGATATTCATCATAACCTTACAACAGGTTCCACTGAAATGAACTTCACGATCACCTACAGGGATGGTATGCCCGTCGATACCATCATCGAAGAAATCGGAGACCTGGATGCTGTAAAGATTGTAAATCTGCTGTGATAAAAGTCCGGGCAAAAAGAGTAATTTTGCGTCTCCATTCATGAATATATTTCATGCGAAACAACAATAAACGCAAGATAGTCAATGATCCGGTATACGGATTCATCAATATACCTTACCCGATATTATATGATTTGATGGAACATCCGTATTTTCAGCGGATGCGACGCATCAAACAGCTTGGATTGACCAACCTGGTCTATCCCGGCGCCAATCATACCCGTTTCCAGCATGCTTTAGGAGCCATGCACCTAATGGAGGAAGCTATTACAACACTCCGGGCCAAAGGTCTTGAGATTACCGAAGCCGAAGCAGAGGCTGCCCTGATAGCCATCCTTTTGCACGACATCGGTCACGGCCCCTATTCACATGCCCTGGAGTGTATTGTGGTCGAAAATGTTTCACACGAAACGCTCTCACTGCTTTTCATGGAAGAACTGAATCGTGAATTTGACGGGAAACTCAGCCTGGCAATCGATATTTTCAAAAAGAAACATCCTAAAAAACACTTATGCCAATTAGTTTCCAGTCAATTAGATATGGACAGACTTGATTATCTGCGCCGCGACAGTTTTTTTACCGGTGTAACCGAAGGCATTATCGGGTCCGACCGTATCATCAAGATGTTGCATGTATATCAGGACGAATTGGTGATCGAGGCAAAAGGCGTTTATTCCATTGAAAAGTTTCTGCTTGCCCGTAGGTTAATGTATTGGCAAGTCTACCTGCATAAAACAGTGATTGCAGCCGATCAGTTGTTACTGAGCATTCTATCCCGGGCCAAAGAGCTTGTCCGTTCAGGCAGGGAATTATTCGGAACACCGGATTTATTATATTTTCTACGTAACTTCCTGCCCATACAACCGGAACATAGTCCGCCTGATGTGTTGGTTCGCTATGCCAATCTTGACGACGATGATATTTCCGTTGCCATCAAGATGTGGATGAAACACGATGATCCTGTATTGTCGCTATTGGCCTCCAATTTGGTTCAACGTCACCTGTTTCGCATCGAAATACAAAACGATCCATTTGATAACAAGCGTATCGACAATATCAAACTACAAGTTGCATCGCAGTATCAGTTGAATGAAATTGATACCGGTTATTTTGTCCGGTCGGGAATCCTATCCAATCATGCATACGACAGCAACAACGCTAATGAAAGTATCCTTGTCCTGAAAAAAGACCGCCCGATGGATATTACTGAGGCCTCCGATCTGGACAACCTGTTTGGCATGTCGAAAGTAGTGGAAAAATATTTCTTGTGTTATCCGAAGGAAATGGTATAACCTTTGCTGATCTTTACTTTTTGAGGTTAATATCTCAATCGTCCATTTCAACTTATATCTATTTTCACCTGTGTTCAAATTAATTTCCGAATTTATTCCAAGTGGCGACCAGCCCGAAGCTATCCGTCAGTTGACCGAAGGGCTCGAATCCGGTATGCAAGATCAAACACTATTAGGTGTTACCGGCTCGGGTAAAACATTTACTATTGCCAATGTGGTAGCCAACGTACAACGCCCCACATTGGTATTAAGCCATAACAAAACGCTGGCTGCCCAACTTTATGGGGAATTCAAAACTTTTTTCCCGGAAAACGCTGTTGAATATTTTGTATCGTATTACGATTATTACCAACCCGAAGCATACCTGCCAACTACCGATACTTATATCGAAAAGGACCTTTCGATCAACGAAGAAATAGAAAAGTTACGGTTGAGTACGACCTCGTCGCTTCTTTCGGGACGACGCGATGTGATTGTGGTTTCGTCCGTATCATGCCTTTACGGTATTGGTAATCCGAATGATTTCCACGAAAATACGATATACATCAATCGGGGAATGACTGTCAGTCGTAACAAATTCCTGCATCAGTTGGTAACCAGCCTTTATTTCCGAAGCGAATACGAATTCAAGCATGGTACATTCCGGGTGAAAGGAGATACTGTTGATATTTACCTGGCATATAGAGATGTAGGATGCCGGGTTGTTTTTTGGGGCGATGAGATTGAAGAAATATATACGTTCGATCCCATCAATAACCACAAAGAAGAGGAGTTTGAAGAGATACGTATTTTTCCTGCCAACATATTTGTCACTACCAAAGAACGGCAACAATCGGCCTTCAATAGCATACAGGACGATATGATGAAGCAAATCGAATACTTCAAGTTCAATGACCGCCATATGGAAGCCAAGCGTTTGGAAAACAGGGTAACCTATGATTTGGAGATGATGCGCGAATTGGGTTATTGTTCAGGCATTGAAAATTATTCGCGCTATTTCGACAACCGCCTAGCTGGTACTCGTCCGTTTTGCCTGCTTGACTATTTTCCTGATGATTTCATTACAGTAATAGACGAAAGTCATGTTACCATCCCGCAAGTACGCGCCATGTATGGTGGCGATCATTCTCGTAAGATCAATCTTGTGGAATACGGCTTCCGGCTTCCGGCCGCCATTGATAACCGTCCGTTGAAATTCGAAGAGTTTGAAGCGCTTGTTGGCCAGACCATTTATGTGAGCGCTACTCCTGCCGATTACGAACTGGAAAAATGCGAAGGCGTTATTGTGGAACAAGTGATTCGTCCGACAGGGCTGCTCGATCCGCAGATTGAAGTACGGCCAAGCCTCACCCAGATCGACGATTTGCTGGAAAGTATCCACCAGTGCATAGAGCGCAGCGAAAGGGTATTGGTTACTACGCTCACCAAACGTATGGCTGAAGAATTGACCAAATTCCTTTCCAAAGCCGGCATTCGGTGTCGCTACATCCATTCGGACGTAGATACGCTCGAACGTGTCGAGATTATGGAAGACCTGCGTGCCGGACGTTTTGACGTGCTGGTCGGCGTTAATCTTTTGCGTGAAGGCCTCGACCTGCCCGAGGTCTCGCTTGTTGCCATCTTGGACGCAGACAAAGAAGGTTTTCTCCGTTCCGAGCGTTCGCTTACCCAAACTGCAGGCCGTGCTGCACGAAATATCAATGGAAAAGTGATCATGTACGCCGACAAAATCACTGAAAGTATGCAACGGACTATCGATGAAACCGACCGTCGCCGTAAGAAACAATTGGACTACAATGAAAAAAACAATATCACACCCAAACAAATTGTAAAAGCGCTTCATTCCATTATGGGCGACCGGTCAACGGAAACCTTGCCCAACGGCAAGCCCCGTCCTTATGTTGAACCGGATGCCGATAGCAACATAGCAGCTGAACCGGTGGTTAAATATATGACCCGTGATGCGTTGGAAAAGACGATTGCCCAAACCAAGAAAAACATGCAGAAAGCGGCTAAAAAGCTTGACTTTATGGAAGCAGCACGCTTGCGCGACGAAATGTTCGCTTTACAGAAAATGTTGAATACGAAAAAATAGGATTACCCCGAACCTGTTAAAGTGTTATCGGTTTCCCATTATAAAAATCTAATACTTTAATCTTGAATATATACTCAAATTTAGCTTGCAGCAAATCCGACTGGGCTGCGCTGAGTTTGGTTTTGGCTGTACTGTAGTCTATAAAATTCATGATCCCCACTTCGTAACGCTGTTCGGTATAGCGGAATGCTTCCTCCATGGACGCTACCGCTTTGGTGGCAGCCAAATACTGTTTCAGAGCGGCAACTGCATCAGCATGCGCTTGTTGAATTTCTTTATATAAGGTATTCTTGGTGAGCTGCAATTGGTATTGGTAGTTTTGCACGGCCAGTTTGGCGTTTTTGACACTGGTCTGCACCTGCCACCCATTGAAGATAGGGATGTTCAATCCCACACCAATTGACATGTCATAATTATTGGTCAACTGCTCCCACAAGGCAATATCCCTATAGCTCGAATACGCCGTATTATACCCGCCAGATAAAGTCAACCGCGGGCTTCGTCCACCTTTTGCTATGGATAATTCCTTGCCGGCAATCGACAAATTGGACTCGGCTACTTTCACCTGCGGCAAAATGGTTTCGGCAGTGGCAAATACATCATCCACAGAATTGGTTACCTCTGAAATGCCAATATTCGAGAAATCCGGAACCACTACCTGGAAACCGGTTCGGGTTTCCAAATCAAGCCGTTGAACCAGCGTTAACCGGGACAAATCCAAAGTATTACGCGCAGTAACTACCGACAATTCTTCTTTGGCAGCCTGTGACTGTATATCAAACAAGTCTCCTTCGGGAACACTGCCAGCTTCGACCAATGCTGTAGTCCGTTCCACCTGCAGGAGCGTCAGTTGCAATTGATTTTCGGCTACAGCCAACTGTTCCTGTGCATGGATGATTTGTAAATAATCCAATGCTATATTTAAGGAAAGATCGTTTTTCAGTTTCTCAACGTTCTGGATGCTGGCCATCAATGTAAATCTGTTCCGCTCAATCGTATTTTTTTGTTGTAATCCGTTAAAAAGCGTTACCGATGAACGGAGGCTTCCCGACAGCGATTTGACCGCATTGTCCTCCACAAAACTTGCCGAAGTATTATCCCAAACCCGTCCTTTGGCCATACCAAAATTACCGGAAGCGTTCAGGGTGGGTAATAGATTGACCTTTGATTGTACCAAATTGTTTTCGGACTGCGATATTTCCAGCTGATATTGCTTCAACTGAATATTGTTATCATATGCATATTGAATACATTGTTCTAATGTCCAGGGTTCCTGCGCGACCACAAAGGCAGGAAACATATACATGCAGAATAAAAAAATGACAGCGAATCTCATTAAACTCTAAAATTATTGATTATGATTTTACCTGTGCAAAAGATCGTCAAAAGTAGTGATATTTCATTTACTTTTCGACAAGATACTTATGCCTTTCGCAAATACAGTAAACAATGCATATGCCAAAATCGTATTTTTTTAATATCGAGCATTTTATAAAAAAGACAATAGATGTAATATGTTCGAAAACGTACACTTTCTGTCCGGTTATGATACAGCGAAAGGAATGATGAATGCCATTACCTACTGTCACACAATTTAAAAATTCAAAGATTTCAAAATTCAACAATTCAACCCGCCCACTTCATGTTCGGGCAAGCTGCCTACTGCCACTGTCAACTTTCAACTTTCCACTTTCAATTACTAAAAACTCCTTATTTTTGGACATTGAAATTTTATGCGACATGATGTATCAAACATTGTTTTTTAGACAACTTATTTTTGTTTTTGCACTGGTAATATATTGCCTACCTTCTACGGCGCAACCGATAAGCCTGGATGAAGCGGTTGCTCTTGCCCTTGCCAATCACCCTGTTGCCAGAAATGTTACGCTGGCAGAAAAAAGAGATATCCTGCAACAAAAGCAAGCTGTCGAGTTTCTACCTATTCAGGCTAAATACTGGCAAAGAAACGCTTATGCAGGAAATGATCATCTTTGGTCTGTCACACAGGATTTTGGAGTGATACCGGAACACATACGCAAGTCAAAACATTATAAAACATTATCATCGGCTAACCAGGCCGAACGAGAACTAACGCTCGATGAACTGGCATGGCAGGTAAAAGCGGCCTATTTCGACCTGGTATACTACCGCGAACGATTGAAAATCATGCAGGAACACAGCCATTATTTCGAGGCCTTGATCAGTACAGCCGAAATATATCTGGCAAATGACAGTATCGACGACCTGACCATCGTATCGGCCGGAAGCCGGTATGCAGCCTATCAAAAACGTATGTACATCGCCGAAGAGGAAATAAAACGCGCCGAAAACCGGCTGCAAACATTGATTTATACTGATGAAAAACCGGTTGTTTCCCAAACGGAACTTGATTTGTATCAAATCCATCCGGAGAAGACTCTGGATGCCCGTTTCGATCCCATCAAACACAAAACAATAGATGAAAAACAAGCAGAGGTGACGGAATCGGCTGTTGCGCTCGAACGAAGCAAATTGTTTCCCGCCATCCATGCGGGATATATTAACCAGCACATCTCCGGGGTGGATAATTACCAGGGATGGATGGTAGGATTGTCTTTTCCCTTATGGATACAACCGCAGCGTGCAAAAATAAAGCAGGCGGAACTTGACATGCAGATGGCTGCCAACGAAAGGGCATACCAGCAGTTTACCGACCAACAGCACATTGAAACCCTGAAATCGCTACTCAATGAATATTTTGTACAGATAAGTTTCAGCAAAGAAAATTTACTTGAAGAAGCAAAAATAATATTGCTACAAGTGGAACATGATTTCGCCGAAGCCCGTATAAAAGACTATGCCGCAACTTTTTCCAAAGTTCATGACGCCATATCTGCTAAGCTCAACCATTTGGAATATATCAACAATTATAACCAAACGGCATTGGAACTGGAATATTTTACGCAGTGAGAAATGGATCGGGGATATTGCTTTCGACTATGCGCATACAGGGCAACCACATCAAAATTTATAATTCATGTTTATTTTTCATCCACGAATTACACGAATTAACACGAATTTTATATTATACTTCACGCCGCCAAGTTTTGTGCATGCTCTTTTTCCCATAATTGAAAATTTAGCGATAACAATGATTCCAATTCGGATTTATAATTTTGATTCAGTTCCTCAAAAAAATCGATAATCGCCTGATGAAATTTGGCAGGAGTATCGTAATACTTCGCGTAGAGGATTTTCTTCTTTGTAAATTTCCATAACCGTTCAATAATATTCAGATTTGGTGAATAGGTCGGAAGGAACAATAATTTAATATTAAGCTCCTTAGCCTTATTTATCACCAATTGACAATGTTGGTATCGCGCATTATCCATCACCAAGACAATGGGTAAGTGGGCATATTGTTCCTTGAGTTGAATCAGAAAATCGACAATAGTTTGAGCGGTAACATATGTGGTATTAATATGTGTGGTTACCCTTTTGGATATGGCATCCACGG
>JAVBNI010000176.1:0-5182 GCA_031551645.1 Bacteroidales bacterium
AGTGTTTGAGAAAGAAATAGAAAAAATCAAGCAATATAAAGGAATACATTCGGGTCTTTTGGAAAGGATAACCCATCCGGTAAAAGTAAATATTTTTTTGTGGATGCTTGCAGATGTGTTAGGCTATATACACACGGGATTTGGGGCGGTATGCAAATGGATTTTAAAACATCAGGGTGTTTTGGACGATATGGTTATCGAAAAAATCGGTAACGCCATTGCCAAGCAGCCGGCATCCATACATGGCGCCGACAAACTAAGTCATGCGGCAAGGATATTGGGTCTGTGGAAATCGAATCAAGCGGTTGAAACGCTCACCGGGTTTTATGAGGAATCCGATAATTCTTTCGTGAGGAGCAATGTTATTCATGTATTCGGAATTTGGGGGCATATCGGATGGTTTTGGAAAAATTACGGAAGTACGTTTCGCGATATGGATTTATGGGAACGGCGTGCGATCATTATGGCACAGGGAACTGTTAAAATATGGGCAGGCGGAAAACTTTCTCCTTTGGAACAATTGCTGATCGACAAACACAGTCAATAAATAAACAATCGAAACCATGAAAGGATTCATTCTGTCTTCGGACAAAACGGGAAAAGACCGGGGAAAAGCCGGTTACGCCAATGCATATATCGGTTTCGGAGTAGAGAACCGGAAATCGTCAACGGGAATATATCTTGACGACGCCCGGCGTGCCGGTATCCCCGTAAATGACGAAATCGTCCCCGACGAACATACCGTTGCATTTGTTTCGGTTGTGGGGGAAGGCATATACAACGAGCGTACCGTTGCATTAGCCCGGAAAGTCATTGACGGCGGCGGAACAGTTATTATGGATGCCGGCGGATGCGGCTTCGGACAATCGCATTCCCGGCACAACAGGGGCGGCGAAGGGGCGGTACAGGATGCATTGGGCCTTCCGGCAGGACAAACGCCGGAAGGCTATAACTTCTGGGGCCGGGAAATCAAATATTGATTGTCCGTTTTCTTTTACAGTTAATGACAGGTGAACTTAATTGTTTCTATTGATGAGATTTACAACGACCTTCACCATAACATTCATTTCTTCCGTTCGGCTTTCGGCAATCATCAAGGTCAAAGCCACCAATGTGTTGTTTTCGATGAGCTTTGAGCCTTTTTCTCTGTATAAAACGCCGTTGTTTTCCAGAAACCACAGGAACAGGAATGCGCCAATCCGCTTGTTGCCATCGCTGAACGAATGGTTCTTAACAACAAGGTATAACAGCATAGAAGCCTTTTCTTCAATGCTCGGATACAAATCTTCTCCCCCGAAAGTCTGGTAAATGGTGTTGATGGAGCTTTTGAAAGACTGGTCTTTCTCGTTGCCGAACAACCCGTCGCTCCCAAATTTTCGCCGAAGAGTTTCAATGGCTTCCATTGCATGATCGTAAGTTGCCCGAAACGGTTCTATCTTGGTCGTATTGTCAATTTCGAGCGATTGATAATCGTATTTATCCAATGTATCAAGTGCGTATGTGTAATCTTTGATCACGTGCAGAATACCGTTTGCCTGTTGGTTGTCCGCTCCGCTTCTGGTTGCAATACCCGTAAGGATTTTGATGGATTCAAAAGCTTCCTGCAATTGATCGACTTTTGCCTGTTGGTTTATTACAATGCCTTTTACGAGATATTCTTTCAATACTTTGTTTGCCCAGATGCGGAACTGCGTTCCCCGTTGGGATTTTACGCGATAGCCGATGGAGATGATGACATCAAGATTGTATGCTTTAACAGGTTTATCGGAATTTGCAATGTGCAAAAAATGCACATTGCTTTTTCCATCCAATTCTCCTTCACGAAAAATATTATTGATATGTTTGGTTATGACCGTTCTATCTCTTCCGAATAATTCTATCATCTGGGCTTGTGTCAACCATACAGTATCATTATCCAATCGCACATCCAGATTGGTGGTTCCATCAGGTGTTTGATATATTACAATTTGGCTATCGCCGATTTTCAATTCGCCTGTATTCATTGGTTGATCTTTATTTGTCAAATTGCTGCAATCATCGTTGCTTCAATATGCAAGTTACACATTTTTTTGGAATCACGCTTCAGATATTTCTCTTGGATGCTCCCACTCAAACAATACAGCTTCCAATTTTTTCCTCAATTTCTCGTTCACGGGCAATCTTACAGGGAACAAATTTACAGAATTCGGGTGCGAGTGTTCATATTCAAGATATGTTAAAGTGGTGTACGAATCATCGGATTCGTCAAGGCATATCCGGAAGCCCTCTTCCTCAGCGTGTTTCTTTATTTGACGTACTCCTTCCGGCGACCGTGGCGTTCCATAAACAATTTCGAGGGTTACCGTATCGCCGTCAAGCACTTCAACCAAATCGCCTTTCCGGAAACGCACATTTTCTTCGGGGCGACCAAGAAACTCCTCTAAACGGGCGTCTTCATGCACCGGACACTCATCCCAAAGCGTGCCGTCCGGCAGATAGCTTTTCCTGTTTTTGGCGTGTTGATACGAGAGAACATCAACAACAAATTCCTTAATGATAAACCCAAACAGCGGTTGGTTGCCAAGTCCCAAATCGGCTTTTTCGGCGATACATTTTTTCATTGCCCCTTCGGTTTTTTTGAGGCTTGAAAAATAACCTAAAGACCAACGAAATATTTCAAACTTTGGATATTTAGGTTTGTCTTTACAGTATTGAATCAGAGTAAGTTCAAATATTGATTTGGATTTCATTTTCTTTTTTTAATTGCCAATTCCACTATCCCGGTTTCCACTATTCGTACCTTTTCAATGTTTTTTCTAACCTTTCCCTGATCGTGTCGGCCAATATTTGCGGCCGGATTACCTTCACTTCCTCTCCGTACGAGAGAATTTGCTTCTCCAGTTCGAAGGTCAGGTATACATTAAGGCTAATGCGGAGTTCATCTTCGGTTTCCGAAACCACTTTTTGCGTGTGGTGCAGCTGTAGCGATTTTACGTATTTGGCCTGCAACGGCGTAAATGCAAGGATCACTTCCTGCGGTTCGGCATTGGCGGGAATGGTAACACCAAAACAGGGAGCGAACATCGCTTCTACATCAGGCTGAGGCGATGCCGAAAATCGTTCGGAAGTAATTTCCAATGCACTCATACGGTCTAACCCGAATACTTTGAGGCGTTTATCGCCGTCGTCTTGTAAAAGCACATACCAGCGTCGGTTAAATTCTTTGATGGCGTATGGTTTCCCGGAACGTGTGCGAGATTCGTCGTCCCAATACTTGGTATATACAAAACGAACACATATTCGGTTCTTGATGGCATGAATCAACCCGTATAGATATTCCATCCCCTGCGGGCGTTCCTTTTCGGGATAGACTACATTTTCCAAATCCTGCGCTACATTCAGCGAGTGGAACATTTCGAACGACTCCACCATCCGTAACAAAGCTGTTTCGCCGAAAACATTGTCGCCTTCGATATAATATCCGCGCATCGATCGGGAATATTCGATACCGATACCCACCAAGTTGCGGATTTCGCGCAGGTCGCGTTCGAGCGTTCGTGCAGAAATGCCTACTTCCATTTCGTCGTCCAAATGTTTCACATTTTCCGTTTCGGACTCAAGATATTGCAACAAATCTGTTTTTGTAATGTACGGCTGCTGTTTTACTTTATCTACGATCTTGCCATACCGCCATAAATAACCTCGTTTTGACATGATGAACCAATTTTTGATTTTTGATTATTGATTATAGAATTATTCGATACAAAAGTAATGAATCGCTTCGCCAAATTATGGCGAAGCAAAATGTTTTTCAAATGATTTGATTTTACGGGAAATCATACCGAAGGAAAAAGTGCTGATTCGTTTCCCGTTTCGTCAACATTACCATGAAAATCTTCTCGCCAAACTTCGGCCAAACCATTGACAAACTGCTCTGCATCATCATACACAAACGGTATGACCTCGGTTCCCGCTTTATCGATGAATCCCCATTTTCCGTTTAGTTGTACGGCAGCCAAACCATTATTCGAAAAGTAATCGGCATCGCAGTATCGAGGCGTAATCAGTTCGTTCCCCAACGTATCCACATATCCCCACTTGCCGTTGTTGCATACGGCCGCCATACTGTAGTCGAAATAATCTGCCGCATCATAACGACAGGGTATCGGGCGGTAATTTTCCGAAAGTCGGTATCTATGGTTTTCATTTTGCTTTGTTTTTTGGTGATAAAGCAAAAGTAAAGAAAGGCATCGCCAAACTATGGCGGAGTAAAAACAATTCCTCAACGTCGTATTTTGGCGATATCATATATTTTCTTTGTGATCGCTTTTCGGACAGTGTTGTATGTCTGCAATATTTCTAAAGTATTTATAGTACTTGGCAGAGTATCGCAACCATTATCCCCCGAAAACGTAAACTGATTATTGGTTAGTCAATGGTTCGTTAAAAAAACAATAAGTTATTAACAATCAAAAGAATAAATTAATAAAAATTTAGATAAAACATTAACAATCATTATCTTATATGATCTTTACCACAAAGTCCTCAAGATATGATTGTCAAGGTTAAAAATAATTTTATGTCGCTGATTAGTAATGCATTGTCAAATAAGATGTTTTCAGGGATGAGCACCCCCCGCAAACATTTTATAGTTCTTACCCTTTGGTTGTTCGTATGCATCAAAGGTAGGATTAATTTCTTGCAATTGGAACGCTTCAGCAACTTCGGCAAACAGTATTTCAGGATAGGCTTCCAAAAAGAGTTTGATTTCTTAAACGGATCAAGATAAAAGATATGTTGGCGGCCCCCCCCCTCGGATTTTCCAAAGTGTTGATGCCCTATCGGGCAATTTAATTCTTTAGTTTTCCCGGTCTATTGACTTTTTTTCCCTACGGGAAATTTTCGCTACCGAAATTGTCCGTAGGACAAGAACGTCAATAGAAAGGAATCGCCCCAAATATGCAATTGCCCGTTAGGGCATAAACGAATACAAATTTTTATGCTGCCAACATATTTGTGCGCTTGATCCAAGGTTTGTGTTCACTCTGTGTTCGCCAAAATAAAAAAAGACTTACAGATTTATCCGTAAGTCCTTGATTTTCTTGGTAGCGAGAGGCGGGCTTGAACCGCCGACCTCATGATTATGAATCATGCGCTCTAACCGGCTGAGCTACCTCGCCATTTTGGTTTTGCGGGTGCAAAG
>JAVBNI010000194.1:0-3097 GCA_031551645.1 Bacteroidales bacterium
CGCCAAGTTTTGTGCATTCAAATTTGAGATTGCTTCGGCTGCCGCCTCGCAATGACGCGCTACCGTTCGTCATTGTGAATCGCGAGGTACGAGCGATGAAGCAATCTAACTTTGCACAAAACTTGACAGTGAAAGGTATAACAAGTGCCGAGTTGTCGGGGAAGATCAAAAACCGGCAATCAATGACCCAAAATAGACTATGAAGTTTTTTTGTCAGAGTTGCGGTATGCCAATAACTGTTCCCGAACAGTTCGGAACAAACAAGGTAGGAAATAAAAACCAGGATTACTGCTGTTACTGTTTCCAGGAAGGCGATTTTACACAATACGTCAGTATGGATGAAATGATCGTTCTTTGTGCCAACTATACAGATGATTGGTCAGCACAGGGCGGCAGTACGATCAGCCGGGAAGAGGCTATTGCTTTGATGAAAAAAGATTTCCCAAAACTCAAGCGTTGGCTAAGAAAACAAGCTACCGAGGACGAATACCATCGATCGGTAAACCGGGCTATAGACCATATCAATAAATACCTCCATCAGGCAATCGACCTGGAAGAATTGGCACAGGTCGCAAATATTTCCCCGTTTCACTTTCACCGGATTTTCAAATCCATCATTGGTGAGAACGTGGGTGAATATATCCAGCGTCTGCGAATGGAAAATGCTGCTCAAAAATTGCGGACAACGACACTGAGCCTTATTGATATTGCAGAACATATCGGCTACCAGACGCCACAGGCTTTTTCAAAGGCTTTTAAAAAGCATTTCGGTTGTGCTCCTTCCAACTACCGGAATTCATCTGGCGTTATCGGGATATGCCAGCAACCGGAACCGGTCGCCATGAAAATATCAGCGCCTGAAATCAGAATGATCAACGATATGCGTTGTATTTATATCCGTATCGTGGATGTATATGGCTCGCCAAAATCATATAACAGGGCATGGGGCAAACTATATGGTTTTGCCCAACGGAACAATATGATCAATAATAATACCGAATACATCGGAATCAGTTTCGACGATCCTACTATTACTTCTCCCAACCGTTGCCGGTTCTACGCATGTATTACTACCGGAGGCAAACCGATAAAATCCCAGGGAGAGATTGGCGTACAAACCATAGAAGGAGGCCAATTTGCCGTTTTCACCTTAAAAGGATCTTACAATGGGTTAATGGAGATGTATCATGCAATTTACCTGCAATGGCTTCCTTCGAGTAATTACAAGCTACGCAACAGCATGTCATTCGAAAAATATCTCAATAGCCCGGAAAATGTCAATACTGATAACTTATTGACAGAAATTTATATACCGGTCGAGTAATAATTTTATGGTTATCAGATACGCGTACTCGTACCCTGTCCGACTGTGTCATTCCGGCAGGTGTTTCGCAGAAAATGACCTTATTACCTTATTTGTAAAAATTATTTGCGAACAATCTCTTATTTTTATATTTCCCTATTCTTTAGATTAATTTTCTCATTTCGTAGTTATCCATTGTTGACCATGAAATGAGAATCTTGTTATTGCCAAAACAGACAGCTTGCAGTTGACGCAACCACACTGGCAAATAATGCTGAAATAACGATTGAGGCAAATCTCACTTTCTTCCGATCGTTCCTCAAAAAAATGTATAGCCCGATTGATAAAATTCCAATAACAAGTATATCAATTAAGATCATCCAATTTGAATGAATTTCGTCAGTGAATAAAGAAATCACCCATGGAGCGAAGCCATATAAAGCCAATAATATCAATGCAGGTTCCTCTTTTATCTTTTTACCGATCTTTTTAATCGGCTCAATAGACGGTTTGAACATCAGGCAAACAACCAAAGTAATTAGTAACGGAACCAAAGCCCAAAGCCCCAATGATCCATCAGACAAATCCGGAATAGTTATCTTCATAAAAAATAGGCTAAAGAGCGAACAAAATCCCAATGCAGGAAATGACCAGCGTGGAAAATTATTCACCCATCCCAAAAACAAAAGGATAAACATAGAAAGTACTGAAGTAAGGAGTACGTACCAT
Source organism: Bacteroidales bacterium (assembly GCA_031551645.1). GTDB lineage: Bacteria > Bacteroidota > Bacteroidia > Bacteroidales > UBA4181 > JAIRLS01. The sequence continues at coordinate 2,033 of JAVBNI010000194.1, forward strand.
ACAATAATTGATGGGACAGATATCCCAGCATTTGAGAGAACCCAATAAAGACCGAACAATCCAAATGGAATTGTTGATAACAAAGAGATACGAGAAGAAAATGATGTTTCCATATTGATTAATTTTAAGGTGTATTTTTCAATGTTTTTCAGTTTAGAACTTGGTAATTCAATAACGGCATGTTTTAGCGATTCGTCAAACGAGAGCCCTGTATCCATATTTTGTTCGACCATACAACAAATGTGGTCAAGAAAATCGTCAAAAATTAAACGATTTTCTATTCCGTTGTCACGCAAATAATTATCAATCTTTTTAACTTGAAACTCATTTAATGTCATAAACCAATGGTTTTAGATCAAAAAGATTTACCAGCATAAGGATAGATTCCTTGATTTCGCTTAGTTTGGAAACAGCAGTCTGTTCACCCAATGCAGACAAGGAATAATACTTCCGTGGTCTGTTTCCCAACATTTCAGTTTTTGCAACCAGTATTCCTTCATCTTCCAGTTTGTGAAGTGCTGGATATAAAGCACCTTCAGTTAGGGAAATACTTCCGGAAGACATCTCCTTTACCTTTTGGGTAATTTGATACCCATACATTTGTCCATTTTCACTCACTAATTTAATAATCAGTGGCTTGATCGTGCCTTTTAATATTTCTTGCGAGAACATTTTATATATTTTTTATTGTAATTAATAGTGTAAATATACATAATAATTTTATGTATAAATATATTATGCATAATTATTTTATATATAATAATAAAATATTATTATTGACGTAGCAATTACCTAAAAATCAAATAGAAATTTTCTGTATTACTTTGATGTTCTTACGTCGTTACTCAAAAATTTGTACGATTGATCAAACAAATATCACTCCTAAGTTATAGATCAAAATCAAGGACAATTGTTAAAAACATCCTTCGGTATAGGCGCTTAGTGCGCACTAATTAAAAAATGATGCTACCTTTGTAGCATGGGCACAAGAGATCGATTTATGGGGGTTAATTCTATATATTTTTATGAGCGATTTCCGGAAGAAAATGCCTGTTATCGTTATCT
>JAVBNI010000024.1:0-17417 GCA_031551645.1 Bacteroidales bacterium
GGCACCAAGTCTAAGCACCAACCGATGTTACCAATCCTGATAGTTTTTCGGGAGGGAGTACGAAGATGAAAATTTACCTCTCTTAGACTTTTTCTTTTTACTCTGATTTTTAGTATTTTAAAAAATTTATACAGATGAAAATAGCTGTTGTAACCGGAGGTGCACACGGTATTGGAAAAGCCATTGTACAAAACCTTTTGGAATCTGGAAATATTGTTGTCGCAATAGACATTAACCGGAACAATCTTGATGAGTTGAAACAGGGAACAACATTCGAAAATTTGCATGTCCTTACCTGTGATGTAGGCATACCGGATGATGTTTTGTCCACGGTTGGTGTAATTGGCCAAAAATTCGGAAAAATCGACTACCTGGTTAATAACGCAGGGATCAGCCAGTTTGAGCCAATCGACGAAATGTCTGTAGAAACATGGAATCGTATCCTTTCGGTCAATCTGAGTAGTATTTTTTATATGGTAAAGTTCACCAAACACCATTTTGTGGAAAATTCGTCAATTGTTAACATTGCTTCCACCCGGGCAATGATGTCAGAGCCCAACGGGGAAGCTTACGGTGCGTCCAAAGGAGGAATTGTAGCATTAACACATGCCCTGGCTATGAGTCTTGCCTCCAGAACTCGAGTTAATTCTATCAGTCCGGGCTGGGTAGAGGTCAATAACTACACTGCGCTCTCAGAAGCAGACCATACCCAACACCCGTGCAGAAGAGTTGGGAAAGTTGAGGATATAGCTGAAATGGTCGCATATTTATTGAGTGAAAAATCCAGTTTCATTACCGGGCAAAATTTTGTTGTGGATGGCGGCATGACTAAAAAGATGATATATGTATAATCGGATTTTTTGATAGACCATCCAAATCAATTTGAAGTGTCACTTGAACATAATTATTACATAAATATGATTTATATTTGCCATAAAATTAAACATTATGTCGGAATGACATAAAAACGAAATTGTCGCTACATGTTGATTATATTAGAACATACTATAACCAAACAAATTTTTAAAATATGAAAAAGATAAAATCGCTGTTATTTGTTGTGACAGTAATGGTTATTGCCGGATGCTGCTGTACCAGTTGTACGGGAAAGAAAGAGTCCAGGATTGTATACGACTCTTATAAAGGACTTGTCATGTGTGGTTACCAAGGGTGGTTTACCACTCCTACCGATGGAGCAAATATGGGTTGGGGACATTACGCTACACGTAAAGGCGAATTTCAACCAGGAGCATGTACGATTGATTTTTGGCCCGAGATGGACGAATATGAAATTCAATATGAAACTCCTTTCAAATATGCCGACGGAACCACAGCGACTCTTTACAGTCCTCATGATCCATCCTCTGTCGATCTGCATTTTAAATGGATGCAAGAGTCGGGGATTGATGGCGTTTTTATGCAACGATTTGTAGGCAATGCCCGACCGGATAATCCCAAAAAAGAACATTTCGACAAGGTTTTTGACAATGCTATGAAAGCAGCTCAGAAACATAACCGTGCCGTTTGTTTGATGTATGACCTTTCGGGCCTGCGGTTTGGCGAAAGGGGCGATGACTTACCCATGCTATTGAATGATTGGAAAGAGATTTCAGAAAAATATGGTATCTATAAGCGCGACAAAGGATACGATTGCTATCTGCATCACAATGGCAAACCTCTTTTAGCCATCTGGGGTATTGGCTTTGTTGATCGTCCGTATGATCTGGACGTTCCCGAAAGAATAATAAAAGCATTTAAAGAACAGGGCGTTTCCCTGCATTTGGGAGTTACTACTTATTGGCGTGAATTTGGTGGTGATACGAAAAAAGACTCGTTGCTTCACGATATTATCAGGATGGGTGATATTGTTCACCCGTGGACTCCGGGACGATATAAAGACAAAGACAGTTATGAAGCCTACAAACCTAATATAGCGGCAGATATAGCCTGGACGAAAAAGAATGGTCTGGATTATGCATCAGGTGTATTTCCTGGATTTAGTTGGTACAATAATGCTTTGGAAGAATTTCCCGGAAAAAATAATCCTCTTGATGCAACGCCTCGTAAGGAAGGCCGTTTCTTATGGATGCAGCTTGCAGGAGCTGTCAACAGCGGAGCAGAAATGATTTACGTTTCCATGTTTGACGAAATCGACGAAGGGACGGCTATTTTCAAACTTTCATCCAATCCGCCTGTTGGAGAAAGCCCGTTTGTAGCCCGGGAATCAACTATTCCCTCAGATCATTATATGTGGCTTTGTGGGTTGGTCTCCAAAGCATTGAAAAAAGGAAAGAAACTTCCTGAAGAAATGCCAAGACGTTAATGAGGAATTAAAAGTTGAAAATGGGCACCTGCCCATTTTTAATTTGTCCTATTCTTCTATATTTTCTTTTATTTCCAACAGTGTAGCCCGCACTTTTTTAAGTGATTGAATCACCTTGTATGTGTTTTCCGCATCTTCGCGGTTTTCTTTTATTTTCTGACGGGCGCCTTTTAGTTTCATTCCCCGTTCCTTGACCAGATGATAGATCAAACCAATATTATCTATATCCTGCTTGGTAAAAAAACGATTACCTTTTTGATTTTTACGAGGCTTAATAATATCAAACTCTTTTTCCCAAAAACGAATCAGCGAAGCATTGACTCCAAACATGGAGGCAACTTCGCTTATGCTGTAGTACAACTTATCTGTTGGTATTTTTTTTCGACGTTTAAATGCCGTGTACCGGATAAAAAACGGAGGCACTTCGGTTTGCGGTGCGACACGTAATTCGCTTACCCGTATTTCCTGTATTTTGTTCCACCAGGCTACCATTGTTCGAATACCTCTCCCGAATTGGACAATTCTACCAAACGAACGTATTCTTCGGGCGATAACTCATTATAGAAATAATCGATCGGGTTAACGGTTCTTCCATTCTTGTGTACTTCATAATGCAAATGTGGGCCGGTTGATATTCCGGTATTTCCAACTTTTCCAAGAATTTGTCCCCGTTTTATCACGCTACCCTTCATCACACTGGTCTTACTCATGTGGGCGTATAATGTTTCGTATCCAAAACCATGATCGACGACTACCGTTAAGCCATATCCGCCCGAATATTCTGTCTTTGTTACCACACCATCGCCCGTGGAATATATGTCCGACCCGGTCGGAGCTGCAAAATCCATTCCTTCATGAAATTTTCGAACACCCGAAACCGGATGTGTACGCATTCCGAAACCGGAAGCTACATATTTCAATTCTTTGTTAGATACGGGCTGTATGGCAGGACGGCATATTGCCATCTGTTCCTTGTTCTTCGCTTTACTGATCAGCTCGTCATATGATATGGACTGGACGTATATTTTTTTTAGAATCTTGTCGGTATGTTCAAAAACATCGATCATTAAGTCGGAATTGACATAACCTTCAAGGTACTCATAACGATTCACCCCTCCGAAACCGGCTTCCCTGACGGATGCAGAAATGGGATCCGATTCAAGTATGGTACGGTAAATATTATCATCCCTTTGTTGGATATTACCTAAAACATCATCTATCCTGTTTAACTCCTGGGATAACATCTGATAGTTGAAGATTGTAGTTTCCAACTTATTAGCCAATGTCCGTTCTTTGGGTGTATTATAAAAATGCGAATACGCTATGTAATACACTACCGTCATAACGATACTGATAGCAAACATGATCCCCGCTTTAGTGAGTTTTTCCTTTATTGATGTGGTTACTTTGTCGTAACTTAATGTCTCGGGGTTATAACGATACTTTACTTTTGCCATTGTGGTACTTAATCGAATGTTTTTCCTAAATTGGCCAGCTCCTTTATTTGCGCTAAATCGGCAGGCGATAGTTCATTAAAATAATAATTGATAGGGTTAACGGGTTTCCCGTTTTTATGTACTTCGTAATGTAGGTGGGGTGCAGTGGACATACCCGAATTACCCACTTGTCCGATTGTCTGTCCCCGGGTTACTTTTTCCCCCAGTTTAACAGCGAATCCGTTCAAATGAGCATATACGGTTTTATATCCATACCCGTGATCGATAACGATCTTGAGACCTTGTCCGCCCAATTTTGTAAGTTCAACAACTTCACCATCACCTGTTGTCCTGACCGGTGTCCCAACAGGAGCGGTAAAATCCATTCCTTCATGGAATTGCATGGTCCGGTATATCGGATGCATCCGCCATCCATAGCTTGATGCGGTACGTTTTAAATCTTTATTTTCAATGGGTTGTATTGCCGGACGAGTCTTTAATTGTACTTCCTTTTCGTTCGCTTTTACCAGCAAATCATTAAATGATTTGGACTGGAGGGATAATTGTTTTAAAAGCATATCGGAGCGTTGGCTCGTTTCGATCATCAAATCCGAATTAGAATAACCTTCCAGTGCTTCATAACGATTGGTTCCACCAAAACCTGCCTGACGTACGGATTGTGGAATAGGTTCCGCCTCAAAAATAGTACGGTAAAGGTTATCATCCCGTTGCTGTACGTCGGCCAATACTTCTTGGATTCGTTGCATATTTTGCGACAACGTTTCGTATGTAGTGGTCATCTGGGTTATTTCACGCTTCAACAAACGCTCTTTGGGCGTTTCAAAGAAATAAGAATAAGCAAAATAATAGATTACAGCGACAGCCAAAGTAGCAGTAAGGAATGAAAATGCCCTTACCACTGTTCTTCTGATACTAGTTCTTACTTTATCGTAACCCAGCGATTCTGGATTAAACCGATATCTACTTTTGGCCATTTATTTGAGAGATTCTTACCCGGTTGCAAAAATATATTATCTTGTTAAACTTTCCAAATAATTAACAATTATTTGGAGTTTTATTCGTCGTGATACTAAACATCTTAAATGTTGTTGCACAAACCCATTTTTGAAAACAAAATCCTGATTTTTTATTTTTGAAACCGCCCATTTTTAAAAATTAAAACTAAATATTGTTCTATAATGACGTTATCTGCGTAAAAAGCTACAATATTCACGTGTTTTTACGCAACAATCAGATAAAATGTTACAATTTTAGTAGTGTATATTTGTTCTATTTTTATATATATCTATAAATAAGATAAATACAATGAATTATTTTTATAGGATTACTGGTGTTTTGCCGGAATTCATGCCTTTTATGATAATACATGATCCAATATTATCCGAAAACAACTAAATCGGATAATTTTATTTTTCCTTCATAAATCGCCTTACCTGTGATAACAGCAGGAATACCTGCCTGTTGCAATGTGAGAATATCTTCCATGCAGCTTACGCCTCCGCTGGCAACCAAGTATAATCCCGGAAATTGCTTTAACAGACTTTTGTATAGGTCAACAGCAGGGCCTTGCATCATACCGTCGCGGCCAATATCGGTGCATATGACTTGTGTGATACCTTTATCCCGGTAATCACTGATGAACGAAGACAATTCGACGGATGCTGTTTCTGTCCATCCGCTCACGGCAATCATCCCGTCTTTAGCATCTGCTCCAAGTATGATTTTTTCCGGACCATAGTTTTCTATCCATTGCAGGAAAATTTCAGGCGCTTTCACCGCGATGCTGCCGCCTGTAACCATCGACGCGCCATTGTCAAATGCAATACGCAAGTCGTCGTCCGTTTTTAGTCCCCCGCCAAAATCGATAATTAGTGAAGTGTTGGATGCAATCCGGTTTAATACTTCATAGTTAACGATATGTTGTGCTTTTGCTCCGTCGAGATCGACCAAATGTAACCGGCGGATGCCAGCTGCCTCAAAACTTTTGGCTACTTCCAGAGGGTCTTCATTGTAAATGGTTTTCTGGGCATAATCGCCTTGTGTCAAACGTACACATTTACCATCAATTAAATCGATGGCAGGAATGATATCAATCATGGTTACAAATTACATTTATCAACAACTATGTCTTATTCGGTTTTTACCCGCTCGCGCCTGATGACTCTTACTTTTTGCAATAAATAGTTACGGAATTCCATTTCGGCTACATACAATTTCATCACCTTTTTATCGGACAATATTTTACGAAACCGGGGATCGTAATCGGCAGGTAGCTTTGCCTCTTCCTGCTGAACAGTTACCAGCCGGTTAAGTAATTCTGTAAGTTCCTTTTCGCTCACATTGTCTCCGTCGTTAATAAAACGCTTGACGATAGAGGCTTTTTCATCGAAAAGTTCTGTCCTTTTGTTGTCCATCTCATTGTAGACCGGCCAGAAAAGTTGGGCTTCCTCTGTGGTCAGGCCGATTTTTTCGGAAAAAAACGCAATCCGTTCCACCTGGATCTTTTCAGCCATTTCCTTGTTAGGCGGGCCACCACGGCGTGGCAAATCAGGTCTTTGAGCATCCACTTGCAGGAATGTCCAAAAACACAAGATGGCACTGATAAATATTCGGGACATGATATTTAATTATATTGGGTTATCTGAAATTGGGAATAATTCGATCAATTGTTAAAAACCTACCGGATCCGACATCGAGTGGACAATGGCTGCGACGGTAATATTGTCGCGTTCGAGAAATCGGATGATCTCCTGCTCTTCCTCATCCGTATAGCCGGATTTGTCAGTGGTTACGGTTTCATCCATGTCGGCAGCCAATGCTTCTGCCAATAGGGTGGTTTTATCTGCCTCGTAAAGCCATTGATAAAAAGTATCATCGTCGACTTCCGAATCGGCAATAAGCGGTTGGCGTTCTGTATTCAGCCAAAACAATGCGCCTGCAGTAAAAATCAACACAAAACAAGCTGCTATGGCTATGATCGTCCGGTAATGTTTCAACCGTACAACCGGGGCTTCCGGCAAAGTTTGTTCTTCTTCCCGGATGCGTGACATTACTTTATCCTGCAAGCTATCGAAATATCCGTCAGGAATCTTGAACGGGTTTTCCTTACTGAATGGATCGGTTTTCATGAAATCATCTTTTGTTCGAAATAAGCTTTTATTTTCTTCATTGCATGATGGTATGAGGCTTTGAGCGCTCCCACCGATGTGCCGAGTATTTCGGATATCTCTTCGTACTGCATTTCATCGAAATATTTCATATTGAACACTATTCGCTGCTTTTCCGGCAAGGTCAAAATTGCTTTTTGTAACTGAAGCTGCAATTCGTCACCCGAAAAATACGCATCGTTATGCAACGACTGCGAAAGGAGGTTCTCTACATCATCCAAAGACGTTGCGTACTTGCTTCGCCTTTGGTTTAAAAAGCTGATAGACTCATTCGTGGCAATACGATACAACCATGTGTACAATTGCGATTCCTGACGAAATGTCCCCAGCCCTTTCCATGCTTTTATAAGGGAATTTTGCAAAACATCATCCGTATCCTCGTGCACGATCAAGATTTTACGGATGTGCCAATAGAGACGTTCCTTATACCGCGCTACTATTCTGCTGAAAGCGTCATGCCGGCGACTTTCGTCACGAAACAGTTCCAACAATTCTTCGTCGCTATATTCGCTCATCCACTTATCTTCTTTTACTGCAAAAGAAGCTATTTTTATAATATGACCCGCTTTTGTTAAAAAAGTTTAATCCGTATGGTATCATTTTTTCAATCTATTACATTACTGATGTAATTTTATTCGATCACAATTGCTTTTTTCTATCTTAAATCCTTACTTTTGCGGTACGATTTATTAAAAAAGTAACACCATGTCAGTATCTCGTTTTGGCGTTTCATTGGAAACCGAATTGCTCGAAGCTTTGGATCGTTACGTATCGGACAATAATTTTCCGAATCGTTCGCAAGCTATCCGGCAATTGATCGAACGGAATCTGGTGGAAAGGAAGTGGCAATGCAACCATACGGTTGCCGGGGCTATTACTTTGGTGTATGACCATCACCGGCGCGAATTGGTTTGCAAGATTGCAGATATACAGCATGATTATTTCAAAGAAATATTGGCTGTCCAACATTTTCATCTTTCCCATGGAGCCTGTATGGAAATTGTCGCAGTAAAAGGACAGGCATACCGGTTGACCGAACTGGCTGATAAATTGATCACATTGAAAGGTATACGTCACGGAAAATTGACAATGACCCAAAGCGATGAAATGATAGATTGATATTTTTTTGGCTAAATAGTAACACGATTTTATAAAAACATAATACCATTATCACACTATAATGAAAAAAAATTATTCCTTGATTATTTTCCTCTTGTCTGCCGGACTGATACAGCTTTCTGCACAAGAAGACAGCTTGCACCGCAGCATCGATGAAGTGGTGATCACTGGTGCTCGTACCACGGTTAACCGCAACAATGTTCCGATGACCATTTCGGTAGTCAATCGTAACGAAATCGAAGAAAGTGGCGAATCGGCTCTGTTACCTGTATTGTCTGAACGAGTGCCGGGTATGTTCGTTACCCAGCGCGGCGTAACGGGCTTCGGCGTGGCCACCGGAGGGACAGGCGGTATCAGCTTACGCGGAGTTGGTGGAGGTCCTACCACCGAATTGTTGGTACTTATCGACGGGCATCCCCAATACATGGGTATCATGGGACATCATTTGCCGGATGCCTATGTTGCTTCGGATGTGGAAAAGGTGGAGGTTATCCGAGGGCCGGCATCCATCCTGTATGGTTCCAATGCGATGGGGGGAGTTATCAATATCATTACACGCAAACAGAATGAAGATGGGTGGAGTAGCAACGGACGCATCATGTATGGTTCGTATAATACACAAAAATATATGGCCAATGGAGGATTGAAAAAAGGAAAATTCAACGGATTTCTATCCATCAATCATGACCGGACAGACGGGCACCGCGATAATTCCGACTTTGCTATCACTAATGGTTATACCAAGTTGGGATATCAAATATCTGATCATCTGCAGGTATGGGGAGACGTGAGTCTTGCAGTTTATGAGGCACAAAATCCGGGAGCGGTTTCCCGGCCGATGATCGATAATGTTGCCGACATCCTCAGGGGAGTGGCTTCCGTGACAGTCGAAAACAAATATGAAAAGAACAACGGGGCATTCAAGTTTTTCTACAATTTTGGTAAACACAAAATCAATGATGGCTATGCTGAAGGCGGTACACCTAAAAACTATTTTTTCCGTTCCAACGACCATAACTACGGCATAACGTTTTACCAAACCTATCGTCCCTTTCAGGGTAATATGATTACTGCCGGTATCGATTATAAGAATTTCGGGGGAAATGCGTGGAACGACTTTACGGACGATACACCCGATTCGGATCTGTTGCCCAAGACTTCCTTGTATGAAATTGCCGGCTATGTGATCGTACAGCAAACTTTATTCGAGAAATTGACTTTAAATGCCGGAATACGTTTGGATAATAATGAAAAATTCGGCGTCGAATGGGTTCCACAAGCCGGATTATCCTATCGGCCATTGCAACACACCGTAATTAAGACTTCTGTTTCGAAGGGATTTCGTAGTCCCACCATCCGTGAAATGTATATGTTTCCTCCGCAAAATCCGGATTTACTGCCCGAGCGCATGATTAACTATGAAGCGTCGATAGGACAGGCATTTTTCAAGGGACAACTGTCGGCTGAATTGACCGGATTTATTGCCGACGGCAGTAATTTGATCATGACCCAACCTGTCGACGGTAGTCCGAAAAATATAAATGCAGGTGATTTTAAGAACTCCGGCGTCGAATTGGCTTTGAAATGGAATGCTGCGAAAAATCTGCATATCCAGGGAAATTATTCTTACCTGCACATGAAAAAGCCGATTTTATATTCTCCAGAACAACAGGCATATCTTTCTGCAAGTTATCGTTTGAAAAAATGGACATTAAGCGCCAATTTCCAATATGTCCACAATTTGTATTCGGTGTTGGAAACTGCAACTGTGCCGGCGGTGACCGAGAGTTACGGACAGTTGAACGCCCAAATTTCGTATCGCCCGTTGAAATGGTTGAATGTGTTTATGAAAGCTGAAAATCTCACCAATAAGAAATATGAAATAGTGTATGAATATCCGATGCCTGGTATAACCGTATTTGGAGGGGTTAACGTTTCGTTAGGTAATTGAAGATTCATGAGCCATCGTGCCAAGCTTGAAATACAGCAGGTTTAGTTTTCAAAGAATTATTCAACAAAATTTCAAAAAGTTATTTTTCTGACGTGCATCATTTTTCATTTTAGTTATAAAATGCGACCTTTGTACAAAATTTTCAGTGACGCAAATGCCATTTCGCATATATTGTTTATGTCTCTTTTTTTTGTTCACCGGGGTCTGGACGCCTGGTGATGCGATTGCTCAATCGCGCCAAAAATTAGAGGAACAACGAAAAAAGACCTTGCAGGAAATCGAAGAGACAAGCAATTTCCTGAAAGAGACACAGCAAAGCCAAAAAGAGTCACTCGAAAAACTAAATCTTTTGACCACCCAGGTTGAGCAATACGGACGACTCATCAATGGGATCAGTGCAGAAATCAGTTATGCCGACAGGCAAATTGGCGAGACATCGCTTCGGGTCAGGCAGATGAGTAACGAGGTGGATAAACTGAAGTCGGAATATGCCCAGATGGTTTATCATGCTTACAAAAATAGGGGCAGGTACAACAAGCTGGTGTATGTGCTTTCGGCAAAGGATTTTAATGAGGCTTACCGCCGGATGAAATATTTCCAGCAATATAGTGAATATCGTAAACAGCAGGTTACCGAAATTGTCGCAACCCAAAAACGGCTGAAAGAGACGATGGATCAACTGGCAGAACAAAAAGTCGGGAAGGAAAAATTATTAGCCGAACAACGCAAGGAAAGCAAAAAGCTTGAATCGGTCAAGTCAGATCAGAACAAAGAAGTGGATAGATTGAAGTCGCAGGAACGGAAGCTGCGGAATCAGTTAGCCGAGCAACAACGGGAAGCGCAAAAACTACAACGAGAAATAGAAAAACTCATCGCTGCCGAGACAAAGAAACGGCAAAAGACTTCTTCATCTCCGAAAAACTTGTATGACAATCTGACTCCTGAGGAACGTCTTGTTTCCAATAATTTCAAGGATAATAAAGGACGTTTACCCTGGCCAACGGAAAAAGGTATCATCACCAGCTATTTTGGAATTAATTCACACCCATTATATAAAGACATAAAAATTCCCAACAATGGTATTGACATCACCACTGTTGGCAGCTCCAATGTAAGAGCCATTTTCGAAGGCGAAGTGACGCAGATTTTGAGAATACAGGGTGAAAATTTAATTGTCCTATTACGTCACGGAAATTACATTACGGTATATCAAAACATGATTGATTTATCTGTAAAAAGAGGTGATAAAGTGAAGTTTAAAGACGTCATCGGAAAAGTTTACACAGAGAAAGGCGCTAAAACTGCTGTTCTGCATTTTGAAATTTGGGAGGAGGCGAATAAATTGAATCCCGAACAATGGATCATTAAAAAATAAATTTTGAACAGATTCCGCTATTTGAGGGTTATTTTTTATTTTATATACTAAAATAATAGTATTATTAAAACAAGTGCGGGAGATGGTTTGTTAATAAAGTACTGAGGACGTGTAAGTATTTAAAAAAAGTGATTTTTTTTTTGAAAAAATGTAACCTTATAAAGACAAATGAGTATACTATAAAATAAAAGTATTGTCAATGGAGCAAAAATTGAAAATAGCATCAAATACAGAGAGTCTACATTTAGTCGAAAAATTTGTAGATGAGTTTTCGGTAAACTGTAACATCGATCACGATGTATACGGCAACCTTCTGATTGCGGCACTCGAGGCGGCCAATAATGCAATAACACATGGCAATAAACTCGATGAAAATAAGGTGGTTGAGCTTGTTTTTATGCTGGAAGACGATAAAATATCTCTCACTGTAAAAGATGAAGGCCCTGGATTTGATTATGAAAACATTCCTGATCCCACTTCACCGGAAAATCTGGAAAACATGAGCGGTCGTGGTGTATTCTTGATGTCAAAGCTTTCGGACGAAATAGAATTTGAAGATAATGGAAGTTTTGTCAAGATGACTTTTTTCCTTTTAAAAAAGTAAGTATTGGCTATTCGTTTTTTTTCCGAAGGAACTTCATTTCAGCTGGAAGGTAAGCGGAAAATATCGCAATGGATAAAACAAGTAATAGCCGAAGAAGGAAAGAAGGTTGGCATATTATCTTACATATTCGTCTCGGACGATAAAATACTCGAAATCAATAAACAATTTCTACAACACGATTACTATACCGACATCATTACATTCGACGATTCCCACGAAAATGCTATTTCAGGTGAAATGTATATCAGCATAGATACAGTGCGGTCTAATGCAGTAGATTACAAAACAGAATTTAACAATGAATTATTGCGCATAATGATACATGGAATACTTCATTTATGCGGCTATAACGACAAAACTCCAAAAGAACAACAATTGATGCGGACAACCGAAACAAAATACCTCAATATCTTCCCAGTTTAGCAAAAGGTGGGGATTGCAACATTTTTATACTGCAACTTTCTTTAAAGGAAAAATCGGGCAAATCAGATAGCTGTATTTTTTATAACATACAATTTAACGATATTTGTGTGGCGTTATAATGATATTTTAGCCTAAACTCATATTTATATGCAATTAAAATAACCACGTTTAACCGATCGTGAATGAATTACGAAGTTCTTCTCATGAAAGAATTATCCCGTCGTAACATGGAATATGTGGCATATTGTATTGGCGATGATCAAGCAAAGTTTGACGGATTGATGCAGTTGGTACTGAATGCAACAGAACCTGTCGTACAGCGTGCTGCTTGGGCGATGGACGCGTGTCTTGTAAGCCATCCTTGGCTTTTATTACCGTATCTTGAAACAGTGATCGATGCACTTCCCCGGGTATCCAATGACGGTGTCAAACGGCAAATCGTTAAAGCCCTTTCATCAAACGACATTCCTGAATCACGAGAAGGTAAAATAACAGACATATGTTTCAATTGGCTTCAATCATCAACCGTCCCGGTTGCTATTAAAGTACATTGTATGCAAATACTAGCCAACGTTACTGTAAAATATCCTGAATTGGCCCCGGAACTGCAAACCATAATACAGGAGCAAATACCCCGTAATTCCATAGGATTTAGTTCCAGAGGGAAGAAAATATTAAACCAATTGAGAAAATCGACTCTTTAAAATATTTTGCGATCTATTCCCTTTATAAAGATAACTCCTCGGGCGACGTCGATTTGGGAGTTACATTTGGATCTTGCTGCAAGGGTATTTCTTTAATGTTTACAATTTTATCCACCACATACTTGCTATACCCTCGCCAAGGCAAAGCCCCGAGGTATTCTTTGTAGTGTAATTCCACATATCGGCCGCCAGCAAGCATTAACTCCTCTGCGATACTTTTATCGGTGATGGAAAATTCAAATTCATTGGATCCCATGCTACCCGGACCTTTTGATTGTAAGCCGGTTTGTATGAGCTTGCCTTCGTATGTTTTAAAGATATATCCTTTCCGGACAACAAAATTAAGTTGACCGGCTTTAACTCCATCACCAAAAACAAATAAAAAATGAAAGGAAAAGTATCCGGCAAAAGCAAGGATAATAACTCCCCAAAAAATCAGCCAAAATTTTCTCATTTTACTCATTGATCTATAAATTGATTGATAAACAATATTTTAATATTTCAGAATACACGAAAATATTCCACAAATTATCACTTCGATAATTGCGGAACAAATATAAGTCTTAAAATGTTTTAGCTTGTATTTTTATACGATACTCATGCAATAAAATTACTGAACTTCTATTGTAAAGATAATTTAAGGGCTTTATATCAATCAATTAACTGAAATAGGGCGGCAAGTCTATTCTTAAGAAACAAAAATAGAAAAAGATATCTTTGAGCTTATCTATCTTCCAGATAGGGTGGCCTTTTTATTTATCTGTTTATAATTTCGAACTTTTTAGCTAAGTTTGCCTGTAATTTATGGAACAGTTAACTATGTGTGGTATACATATATTACCTAATATATCATTAGCTGTTGTAAAAACATGATGCTGATTCGCTTCATTGCACCAGTTTGTGTTTTATTCACATTAAAATTAAGAAAACCAATTCATTAGAAATGAATACATTTGCTTCCCGCCACATTGGTCCACGCGATCAAGAGTTATCGCAAATGCTCGCTACAACGGGCGTATCGTCTATAGACGAACTCATTAACAAAACTTTTCCGGACGATATTCGGATGTCCCATTCATTGGATTTGCCTGCCGGAATCAGCGAGGCTGCTTATTTGGACAAGTTGCGAGACATGGCGACAAAGAACAAAATTTATCGTAGCTATATCGGTATGGGATATTACAATACCTTAATACCGTCGGTTATTAAGCGTAATATTCTGGAGAATCCGTCCTGGTACACATCATATACACCCTATCAGGCTGAGATTTCGCAGGGACGGCTCGAAGCTTTGCTCAATTTCCAGACTACGATTGTAGTGCTCACTGCAATGGATATTGCCAATGCTTCATTGTTGGACGAAGCCACTGCCGCAGCCGAAGCCATGATCATGATGTATCATATCCGCTCGCGCGAAGCAGTGAAAGCAGGCGCCAATCGTTTTTTTATCGATGAAAAGCTATTTCCGCAGACGAAAGATGTGATTATTACCCGGGCCGAACCCTTAGGTATCCAGGTTGTCGAGGGTAGTTACTTTAATTTTACTCCTGACGCGCTTACATTCGGTGCGATGGTACAATATCCCAACATCGATGGTACGATTAATGATTATCATGCTTTCGCAGAAAAGACACATGCAGCCGGGGCCAAGCTCGGTGTTGCAGCCGATCTGATGAGCCTTGCCTTGTTGGTGCCTCCCGGTCAATGGGGTGCCGATGTTGTCGTAGGTTCGTCGCAACGCTTCGGGGTACCTATGGGTTACGGAGGTCCGCATGCTGCATATTTTGCTGCCCGCGATGAGTTTAAACGCAGTATGCCTGGCCGGATCATAGGCATCACGGTGGATGCACAGGGCAAACGTGCTCTACGGATGGCACTGCAAACCCGTGAACAACACATCAAGCGCGAGCATGCCACTTCCAATATCTGTACTGCGCAAGCTTTATTGGCCACCATGGCCGGTATGTACGCTGTGTACCACGGTCCCGAAGGCATACGGTCCATTGCTCGACATATTCATGACATGACATGTGCTTTAGCTGGTTTGTTGAAAGAACTCGGTTTTGAACCAATGAACTTGATGAATTATTTCGATACCCTGACCATAAAAGTTGAGCCCAACCTATTACCTGTTATCCGTAATGCTGCTCAGGCAAAGGGCATTAATTTCTGTTATGCCGACAATCTTGTCAGGATCAGTTTAGATGAGACCACGGAAGTGAAAGACATTAAGGATATTGTCGATATTTTCTCGAAAGCATCCGGCGAAAAAATAGATACATCGGAATATGTGGGCTTCAAAAGCCTGATGGCGATTGAAAAAAACTTTCTCCGGAAAGATAAATACTTGCAGCAAACTGTTTTCAACAGTTATCGTTCGGAAACGGAAATGATGCGTTACATCAAGAAACTTGAGCGCAAGGATATTTCATTGACTCATTCGATGATTCCGCTCGGTTCGTGTACCATGAAACTGAATGCTGCCACAGAGATGTTTGCTCTCAGTTGGCCCGAATTTGGGAATATTCATCCTTTTGTTCCGGAAGAACAGGCAACTGGTTATCATGAACTGTTTAACGAGTTATCGCATCAATTGGCTGTCATTACCGGGTTTGATGCCGTATCATTTCAGCCCAACTCAGGCGCAGCAGGCGAATATGCCGGCTTGATGGTAATACGCGCTTATTTTGCAGATAAGGGACAACCCCACCGTAACCTGGTGTTGATACCATCGTCAGCGCATGGTACCAATCCGGCCAGTGCAGCGATGGCAGGTATGGATATTGTTATTGTCCCATGTGATAGCCGTGGTTATATTGATATTCCTAAATTGAAAGAATTGGCAGAAGCCAACAAAGAAAAATTAGCCGGGTTGATGATCACTTACCCATCAACTTATGGGGTGTTTGAAGAAGGAGTAAAAGAAATTATTGAAACTATCCACCGTTGTGGTGGGCAGGTGTACATGGATGGAGCCAACATGAATGCCCAGGTGGGACTTACCAGTCCAGGCTTTCTTGGCGCTGACGTATGCCACCTCAATCTTCACAAAACTTTTGCGATACCGCACGGCGGGGGCGGTCCGGGTATGGGACCCATCTGTGTAGCCAAACACCTGGCACCATATCTGCCTGCTCATCCCGTTGTGAAATCTGGTGACGATAAAGGTATCACTGCTGTTGGTGCTGCTCCATGGGGAAGTGCCAGCATACTTACTATTTCACATGCATACATTACGATGATGGGTGGCGATGGATTGACAAAAGCCACACAGATGGCCATCCTGAATGCCAATTATCTTGCTGTCAGGCTCCGTCAATATTACGAACTGTTGTTCACCAACCATAATGGGATGGTGGCTCATGAATTAATCCTGGCTTGCAACGCCTGCAAAGGAGCGGGTATTGTAGCAACCGATATCGCTAAACGCTTGATGGATTATGGTTTTCATGCCCCGACTTTGTCATTCCCTGTCGCTAATACACTTATGGTAGAACCCACCGAGAGTGAATCATTGCAGGAACTTGATCGTTTTGTGGAAGCATTGGCCGGTATTCACACCGAGATACAGGAAATTATTTCCGGTACAGCTGATGTTGGCAACAATATATTGAAAAATGCCCCTCATACCGAACAGGTAGTTACAGCCAATGATTGGTTGCGTCCATATTCACGCGAAAAAGCCGCTTATCCGTTGGAATGGATCCGCGAAAACAAATTTTGGCCTTCTGCCAGCCGCGTAGACGACGCTTACGGCGACAGGAATTTGGTTGTTGCAACAGACAAATGATAAACAGGGGTCTGAATTTAATTTTAGGATGTAGATAAATAGCTAAAAATGACCGCGTTAAATCAATGTTATGTGTCAATGTAAAAAACGTCGATTATTTAGAGTCTGTTTAAAATTTATATTGGAGAATGAATATAGATTACTTCGTCCTCGTCCCTCGTCCTACCAATGACAGATTTGCGTAAATCGCTGATTTTAAGACAATCTGTCATTGGTAGACATAGTCGAAGCAATCTTATATGTTTCTTATATTCCACAATTATATGATTATCAGGTATAAATTTTATTTTTTAACAGGCTCTTATTTGCAAGCACTAAGAAAACCAATGAACATCATCAAAAATATCATGTTATACCTTTCACTGTCAAGTTTTGTGCAAAGTTAGATTGCTTCATCGCTCGTACCTCGCGATTCGCAATGACGAATGGTAGCGCGTCATTGCGAGGCGGCAGCCGAAGCAATCTCAAATTTGAATGCACAAAACTTGGCGGCGCGGAGTATAA
>JAVBNI010000195.1:0-42643 GCA_031551645.1 Bacteroidales bacterium
GATGAATACCATTACAGATACAATAGACGCAACCACATGGATACTGTTTTTGACAACCTAATTTGCAGAATGATTAAATTCGAGCCAATCCGCAGAAGATTAAAAAAATAATTAGTGAGCTTTAAACGCCTATACCGAAAAGTTTTTTCGAGACAGACATTCAATAGTTCTATATTCTTCGTACTTTTGGCGGGTAGAAATCCTTTACAAAACAGGGTAATTATTGAATTCTCGTCAACTGGTCAATATTTTGAAATACATAAAAATATACGCTTTTTCGGCAATAACACGATATGAGTAAACAACCCGTTTATGTGATTTCGGATAACATCACCAGTTCGCTGGGATTTACTACTGCCGATAATATTGAAGCAATTCGTCAAGGACGGACGGGTATCCGCATGGTTGAGGCAGGACAGTTTTCCGCCAATAATTTGCCTTTTGCATTGGTATGTGATCAAGAGTTAGATGAACGTACGGAAATGATGTCCATATCTGATCATTATTCCAAGTTGGAGCGTATGATGCTGTTTTCCGTAAAGCAAGCATTGCAAGGTTCTACCATCGACACGAGCAGTGATCGCTGTGTATTTGTGGTTTCAACGACCAAAGGCAATATAGACCAATTATTCACCAATGATCGCCAACCTATGCTTTGGCAACTGGGCGAACGCATCAGACATAATTTTAACAATCCCAACCGGGCGATTGTTGTTTCCCACGCATGCATTTCGGGGGTATTGGCAATTGAAGTTGCTGTACAAATGCTTCGTTCCGGCCTGTATGATCATGCCGTGGTAACAGGCGGTGATCTTGTTTCCCGTTTTGTTGTATCCGGATTTGAATCGCTCCACGCATTAAGTAACCAGCCCTGCAAACCTTATGATGTACAGCGCGATGGATTAACACTTGGCGAAGGATGTGCCACCATGGTCCTAAGCCGTTATCCTGCCCCGGACAACCACCAGCAGACGGTATCTATTTTATATGGTGCGACATCCAATGATGCTACACATATTTCAGCCCCTGATCGCACAGGAACAGGCTTGGGCATGGCGATTGACCATGCGCTCAAATATTCGGGAATCGCTGCTACCGATATCAGTTCCATTTGTGCACACGGAACAGCGACCATCTATAATGACGAAATGGAGGCGCATGCTTTTATGCGTACCGGTTTACAAGCAATACCTGTATACAGCCTTAAAGGATACTGGGGACACACCCTGGGAGCGGCAGGATTGATGGAATCGGTAGCAGCCGTACATTCGTTGAAGGAACAAATCCTGTTCGGTACACTTGGTTACGAATCCTGCGGCACGTCGATACCTTTACAAATTACCAAAACAATGCAAAACTCGGAACAACGCTATGTATTGAAAACAGCGTCGGGTTTCGGCGGATGCAATGCCGCTCTGGTACTGAAAATCGGATAATGAAACCTCAATACATTTAAATATCTTTGAAAACTTTAATCTCAAATACACATAAAATGAAATCCTTTATCACAACCATTCTTTTATCGACACTTTGCCTGTTGTCTTTCGCGCAACCCCGCCCCGACAACCTCAAATGTGAATATTTGGTCAACCCGCTGGGAATTGATGCTACGTCACCTCGTTTGACTTGGTTGTTAGATGATTCGCGTTATGGAATAATGCAAAACGCTTACCGGATCGTGGTAGGAGCCGATTCAGTATCCGTAGTCCGCGGACAGGGAAACATTTGGGACACGCAAAAAGTTACTTCTGATAAAATGCTGGTAACCTATCAGGGGAAAAAGCTTGAGCCTTTCACCAAATATTACTGGCAGGTACGGTTGTGGGACAAGGACAACACCGAATTAGTTTCGACTGTGGCTTCGTTCGAAACCGGTATGATGGAGATCGATAACTGGAAAGGCGCGTGGATTAGCGATGGACGTGGTGTCGATTACCAGCCAGCGCCTTATTTCAGAAAACAATTCAACCTGAACAAAAAGATAAAATCTGCCAGGGCGTATATAGCAGTTGGGGGATTATACGAATTGTATATCAACGGGAAAAAGGTGGGGGATCACAGGCTCGATCCCATGTATACCCGTTTTGACAGGCGTAACCTGTATGTAACTTATGATGTAACCAGACAATTGCAGCAGGGAGGCAATGCCGTAGGCGTATTACTGGGCAACGGATGGTACAACCATCAATCTATTGCAACCTGGAACTTCGAACGTGCCCCGTGGCGCAACAGGCCTGCTTTTTGTTTGAATCTGCATATTACCTACGAAGATGGTTCTGTAGAGACTATCATGTCCGAAAGAGATTGGAAAACCTCGTCCGGAGCAGTTGTCTTTAACAGCATTTACACCGCCGAACATTATGATGCACGCAAGGAACAACGGGGCTGGAACACTCCCGGTTTTGATGATTCACAATGGAAAGGCGTAGGATACAGGGCGGCTCCTTCACAGAATATCGTTGCCCAGCAGATGTATCCGATCCGTAATGTTGAGGAAATAACGCCTAAGTCCATGACAAAAATCAATGACACTACTTATCTGTATGACTTGGGAAGAAATATCTCAGGTGTAAGCCAGCTCAAAGTATCCGGGGATGAAGGTACTGTTATCAAATTGAAGCATACCGAAAGGCTGTATCCCAACGGAAGAGCCGATATGTCCAACATTGATGTATATTATAAAGGTGATAAGGTTACGGATCCCTTTCAGACGGATATCTTCATCCTCAGTGGCAAAGGAGAGGAAGAATTCATGCCGAAGTTTAACTATAAAGGATTCCGGTTTGTTGAAGTCACCTGTAGTAACCCGATTGACTTGAAAAAAGAAAACCTTACAGGTTACTTCATGCACAGCGACGTTCCACCGGTGGGCCATATCGAAACATCAAACCCTTTGGTTGACAAATTATGGTGGGCAACCAACAATGCCTATTTATCTAATTTATTCGGTTACCCGACAGATTGCCCTCAACGTGAGAAAAACGGATGGACAGGCGACGGGCATCTCGCTGTAGAAACCGGTTTGTATAATTTCGACGGGATTACGATATATGAAAAATGGCTTGCCGACCACCGTGACGAACAACAACCGAACGGCGTGTTGCCCGATATCATCCCGACAGGAGGCTGGGGATACGGAACAGATAATGGTGTCGACTGGACAAGCACCATTGCGATCATTCCATGGAACATATACCTTTTCTACGGGGACAGCAAGTTACTGGCGGATTGTTATGAAAATATCAAACGTTATATCAACTACATCAATTATCGCAGTCCCAATGGATTGACTTCATGGGGAAGAGGCGACTGGGTTCCTGTAAAATCACGCTCCACCAAAGAATTGATGTCCTCCATCTATTATTATGTGGACACAAAAATTCTTGCCGATGCGGCACAATTATTCGGTAAGCAGGATGATTATAAACATTATTCAGCGTTAGCGCAAAAGATAAAAAATGCGATCAACGGCAAATACCTGAACAGGGAAACTGGTGTTTATGCCAATGGGACCCAGACGGAGCAGAGCATGCCTTTGATGTGGGGAGTAGCGCCCGATGACATGAAGCAGTTTGTAGCCGATAACCTGGCAAAGAAAGTACAGGACAACGGTTTTCACTTAGATGTAGGAGTACACGGTGCAAAGGCGCTTCTTTTTGCATTAAGTGAAAACGGACACGCGGAAACGGCCTATAAAGTAGCCGCACAGGATAAATACCCTTCATGGGGATGGTGGATTGTGAACGGAGCAACAACATTGCTTGAAAATTGGGATTTGAAAGCCGAGAGGGATATCTCCGATAACCACATGATGTTTGGCGCTGTTGGCGGATGGTTTTTCAGAGGCTTGGGGGGTATTTATCCCGACAATTCAAAGCCCGGATTCAAGAACATTATTTTGCACCCGAATTTTGTTACAGGGCTTCAGCAATTTACGGCAACATACCAATCTCAATACGGATCAATCGAATCAAAATGGGAACGGAAGAAAAAGAACATTATTTACTCGGTAACTATCCCGGCTAACTCCACAGCAGATTTTTATCTGCCAGAGGGTATTCAGTTGAAAAAAGCAAAACTGGCCGATGGAAAAGCAATCGATTTACAAAAGAATACTGCAAATAGTTATCATTTATTGGCAGGAAATTATATTTTTGAACTCAAATGATATTAAGTAATTGAAAGTTGAGATTTAAAAAGTTGGCAGTTGAATAATTGAATAACTGAAAAATCTTCACTCGTCATTCGTCACTTGTCACTTGTCACTTGTCACCAATTTATCACAACATCAAAATAAAATCAAATCCATATATCATGAAAACCAAACTTTATCTTATCGCCTGCCTTACTGTCATGATTGGCATAACATGCTGCACCCCCAACCGCAAAACATGCGATGGTTGCATTGACAATTTCGAGGCACTGCGCAAGGAATTTGCCGAACCTTCCAAAGAATACGGCACAGCACCCTTGTACGTGTGGAACACTACCATCACCCGTGAATTAATCGATCGCACCATGGCTGATCTGAAAGACAAAGGCTTTGGTGGTGTTTTCGTCCATCCGCGACCGGGATTGGTTACCGAGTATATTTCCGATGAGTGGTACGACTTGTTCCGCTACACGCTCGACAAGGGTAAACAACTCGGTATGAATACCTGGATATACGACGAGAACTCGTATCCCAGCGGATTTGCCGGTGGTCATGTGCCGGCACAGATGCCCGAAAGTTATAACCAGGGACAAGGCCTGCAATTAAGCAAGCTCGAAATATTACCCGACACGGCTTCCCGTTATTTCATCTGCATGAAAGAGGAAAGCGGCAAGTTTGTCGACATCACCGCCAACGTCCAGGCCGAAGCGGGTAAGAAAGGTAACTATTACTTGTTTTCAAAAACCTACGAACGAAAATCGCCTTGGTATGGAGGTTTTTCGTATGTAGATTTACTTTACCCCGGCGTCACGCAAAAGTTTATCGATATCACCATGCCTGGCTACGAACGGGTGGCAGGCGATGAATTTGGCAAGTCGATGCCCGGTTGGTTTACCGATGAACCCAATATACAGCCTCCAGGTGGTATCCGTTGGACACCCGACCTGTTCGACGTTTTTCAAAAAAAATGGGGTTATGATCTGAAAGTAGCGTTACCCTCGCTATTTGAAGAAACCGGCAACTGGAAGCAGGTACGTCACAACTACACGCAAACCTTGCTCCAACTGTTCATCGACCGGTGGGCCAAACCCTGTTTCGAATATTGCGAAGCAAAAAATCTGAAATTTACCGGACACTACTGGGAACATAGTTGGCCGGAAATACGGCATGGCGGCGACGACATGGCCATGTACGCCTGGCACCAGATGCCTGCCATCGATATGCTGTTCAATCAGTTCAACGAAGAATCATCCCAGGCGCAATTCGGTAATGTCCGTTCGGTGAAAGAACTTGCCAGTGTAGCTAATCAAATGGGATACAGCCGTAAACTCAGTGAAACATATGGCGGTGGCGGATGGGAAGACACCTTCCGCGATTTCAAACGTTTGGGCGACTGGGAATATGTGCTGGGCGTCAATTTCATGAATCAACATCTTTCGCACCTGAGTATCTCGGGCGCGCGCAAGTACGACTATCCTCCTGTTTTCTCCGACCATTCGCCCTGGTGGCCCTACTACAAGCCGCTCAACATGCATTATGCACGCCTTTCGATGGCTTTATCAGCCGGCGAACAGATCAACGATATCCTCATCCTTGAGCCTGTCACATCCATCTGGCTGTACTACGCCTACCGCAACAGCAATAAAACTATCCACGATATCGGGCAGGCATTCCAGGGCTTTGTCACCACCCTCGAAAAAGCGCAGGTAGAATACGACCTCGGTTCGGAAAACATTATCAAGGATCAGGGACGGGTAGATAAAAAGAAATTTGTGGTGAACAAACGTGCATATTCCAAGGTAGTGCTGCCACCGATGATGGAAAACATAGACGCTCCCACATGGAAATTGCTGAAAGAATTCATTGACAACGGCGGCACGGTATTGTCATTCTCCGAACCCAGTTACCTGGACGGTAAACTCGATCCGGAAATAGAAAAATACTTTGCAGGAAAACCCAATGTGAAAAAGATCACCGGACTGACTGCCGACGTAATCCGCGAAGATTTTGCTTCTGCTGATCTTGCTTTTGCGAGTGTGCAGGATGGGAACCTTTTCCATCACCGCCGCGTGATGGCCGACGGACAGGTATTGTTCCTGGTCAATTCAAGCCTCGATGAATCAAGCAAAGGAAGCCTTTCCCTTGCCGGGAAGGATGCCGTTGAGTTGAATACGCTCACTGGCGAAATGTTTGATTATCCCGAAACGGATAATGGAAAACACATCCGCTTAGATTTTAACCTTCCGCCTGCCGGTAGCCTTTTATTATATGTTTTTGACAAAAAGCAAAAGGGATTTGAATTACCCGCCCCGGTGAAGCAGTATAATACTGTGGCTGCTTCGTCGCCACTCGCCATACAACCCGAAGGAAGCAATGTTTTAACCATCGATTTCTGCGACCTGCAGTTGGGCAAGGAAATTTTCCGCGACCTGCACGTATTTGACGCAGCCGACAAAGCTTTCAAATATAACGGTTTCAGCGACGGCAATCCGTGGAACACCTCCGTACAGTACAAGGATAACATTATCCGCCGCGACACGTTCAAAACAGGTGGTTTCAAAGCTACATACCATTTCACCGTCGCCGATGGTTTTGACATGTCCGGATTACAGGCTGTAGTAGAACGTCCTCAGTTGTATAAGGTTTTCCTGAACGGAAAGGAGATACAACCCATACCCGGTAAATGGTATATCGACCGCGACATGGGCATATTTGCCATCGGCAATGCTGTAAAAAAAGGTGCAAACGACCTGACCATCGAAGTTTCACCCATGAAAATACACGCCGAGATAGAGCCGGTATATATCCTTGGTAACTTCACCGCAATGCCTGCAACCAAAGGATGGACACTTAACGCTCCTGCAAACACTTTTACCACAGGTAGCTGGAAAGCCCAGGGCTGGCCATTCTATCCGGGCGTCGTGGCTTATTCCAAAACATTTGATGTGGCCAATCCTGCCGGACATTACCGGGTAAGCCTGGGGAACTGGACGGGAACCGTCGCCGGGATCACCGTAAACGGTCAACCGGCAGGTATCATCGGATTTGAGCCATACAACATCGACGTGTCAAAATTAGTCAAACAGGGAGCCAACAAGATCGAAGTAAAAGTGGTGGGCAGCAACAAGAATCTGCTCGGCCCTTTCCATAACAAACCAGCGCCAGGATTGGTTTCACCCGGACATTTCCGTAACGTGAAGTCCTATCCCGCAGGAAACGAATATCAACAGTTAGACTATGGTCTAATGGACGATTTCAAATTGGAGGAAGGGAGATAAATAATTCAGGGCAACCGCATCAAAATAAAATGCATTAACATTTTATAATTTGTGTTTATTTTTCATCCACGAATTACACAAATTAACACGAATTTTATATTAACACGAATAAATTTCTCAGCTTTGCTGAAATTTTATTTGTGAAAATTGGCTTCGCCGATCTAAAGGTTCGTGTTAATTCGTGGATAAAACTTTCGATGCGGTTGCCCTGTCTTATACTTCAAAAATTAAACAGTTTCAAAAATTTGTATATTTTTACGCGGCCATAAAAATGTTATACTTCCTTTCTTTCTATGGTTTAATAACAAAGGAAGAGTTTTAATCCAGAAAATACGCACATGAAAAAGTTAGTAGTAATTGTAAGTTTGATTTTTGCAGGAATGACCGCAAATGCTCAGTTGTATCTTGGCGGGTCGTCTGATTTCAGTACAAATTCAACCAAACTCGATAATGGTGATAAAAAGACTTCATCGGTCAGTTTTGGGTTTTATCCGGAAATTGGTTATTACCTGACGGACCGTTTTGACATTGGTTTGGATTTTGGTTTTAGAGTTACAGGAAATAAAAACCACACCTATGACACCAAAGCGACCTATACCACGTGGAGATTTGCACCTTATGTCCGCTATTCATTAATCCAGTTCGGAAATTTTGAGTTGATCGGGAAAGGAGCAGTATCTATCAGCGGAACAGACGACGATGGGTCGAAAAGAACGCTTTTCGGAATTAATGTAAGCCCTATTGTGGGGTATAACATCAATGACCATTTCATGTTGTTTACCAATTTAAACTTTATCAGTTTCGGGTTTAATTCTACATTTATAAAAGATGGCGATAAAACCTACAATTTTGGTTTTGGATTAGATGCCAATAGCTTAGCTACTCTCGGAGATATATCCATTGGTTGTACTTACAAATTTTAATAACCGATAGAATTTAATGTTCCGGTTCAATCGGTTACTTACCTCGTTCGTAACGATCGCCGGCATTTTTTTAAACTGTTAACCTATCAGGTCTTCTGCCCGTCCGTCAAGCGGGCTAAGATCTGATAGGTTTAAATTTTCACCTGTCATTTGAATAGCCTTATTTAAGGTGATGTCGTTTAGTTAAGAATTTTATTCCGACCCTGTCAGCAGCTTCGCAGCCTGACAGGTACTTAATGCGTTGACCTGACAGGGTCGGTAGACCTGTCAGAGTCAAACCGACAAAATAGTAATCGTATCACGTCAAGTCCCATAAAAAATAAAATCAGTTATTCAGTTACTCAATTATTCAGTCATTCTATCAGTATATTTGCGGAAAATATAGCACATGAACTTTATTTATAGAACCGGACTTTGCCTGATGATGATATCCTTGCCATTGCTGTCTTTTTCGCAACAGAAGGATAGTACGGCATCTATTTTACCATCGTTACGCAAATGGGCCACATTCGACGGTGTGATTAAAACAAAATTAGAAGTAAGCACCAACAAAGGCGTGATGCGTTTTAATGTCCGTAATTCAAGGCTCGGCGTTCGTGGCGATATCGGTGAATATATCAGCTACCGGGTACAAGTGGAATTCAGCAATGAAGGCACTTTCGCTCCGCTTGATCTATACGGAGTATTAAAACCCGCCAAAGGACTGGCTATTAATTTCGGGCAGACGTCTATCCCTTTCGACAACCAATATATTATTTCGCCGGCAGAGATGATGTTTTCCAACCGGGCTTTTGTGGGTAAATATTTCACACCTGGTTCGCGTGACATTGGCGCCGTGGTGAAGTACAAATTCCCGCTCGAAGCTTTCCCGCTCGAAGGAGAAGTCGGGATGTTCAACGGCGGCAAGATCAATAATCCACAATGGACTGATGAACCTTCGTATGCAGCAAGACTGATTGCCGGTAGTATGGATGGCTTCCGCACCAGCGCCAAGCTATACCATTATAATAGCGAAACCATCGAGATGCTTCTCTGGGGGGCCGATATGCATTATGCCAACGAACGTTTCCGCGTGGAGGCGGAAGTGATGAACCGCAGTTCACATTCAACCACTGAAGACTTGTTCGGAACCTACATTCAGGGTACCTATCTCTTCGATTTCAAGAACCCGAAAATGTTCCATTCCCTAAGCCCCGCCTTCCGGTGGGATGCCATGGGTTACGAAGTTTTCGACTCGGGATTTGACGTCAACCGGCTCACCTTCGGATTGAATTTCGGACTGGCATTGAAGCCATTCGATTCGGTATTGCGAATTGATTACGAACAGTATTTTGTCCGTAAAGGCGTCAATTTTATCGACTTTGAAGATCGCGATCTTCATATAGCCGATAACAAAGTTACATTGGAATTAGTGATTAAATTCTGAGTATTGACATGTCTTTACTTTGATACATATAACATCATTCTCAATTCTCAATTCTCAATTCTCAATTCTCAATTCTCAATTCTCAATTATTTAATAATTTTGCCCTCAAAAAGCATCTTTCACTTTGTCTAATATTTTCGGATACATATCTCGTTCCGGTGTACCTGTCCGTACCGGTTTAGCCGACGACATGATGCAGGCTCTTTCCGGCTGGCATCCCGATGTCGCCCGCCATTCTTCACTCTTCACTCCTCACTCTTCATTCCCCGTGGGAGTATTTGGTTCTTTGTTACTGCACACTACCGCCGAGTCGCTAAATGAAACGCTGCCTTATACCGATCCCGACTCCGGGATGACCATTACCGCCGACGCCCGCATTGATAACCGCGACGAACTCTCACCCGTACTTGGGCTTACCGACAATGTACAAACTCCCGACAGCTTGTATATCCTGCGCGCCTACCAGAAATGGGACAACGATTGCGGCAAATACCTGCTGGGCGATTATGCCTTTGCCATATGGGACAGCCGCAAGCAAGAACTTTTCTGTGCCCGCGACCACATTGGCGCCCGCGCTTTGTTTTATTATGCCGACCGCGACAAATTCATCTTTGCTACCGAACCCAAAGGGATCCTGGCTTCCGGCGAAGCGCCCACGCAACTCACCGAAGACTGGATTGCCAACATCCTTGTTGGCGTGTACCCGGCCAAAGACCAGGCGCCGTTCGAGCAGATGAAAAAACTCCCCCCAGCGCATTACCTTTTGGTGACGCCGGAAAAAATATATTTGGAACAGTATTGGGATTTGGATGTTACCCGCGAAATACACTATAAACGGGAACAGGATTATTACGACAACATGCGTGCGCTGATCGAGCAGGCTATTCGCCGGTGTACCCGTTCGGCTTTTCCGGTAGGCGCTGAATTGAGCGGCGGCCTGGATTCATCTGGTATCGCAGCCTTCGCCCATGCCGAACTGAAAAAACGAGGAGAAGAGCTGAGTACGTTTTCGCATGTATTGCCCGACTGGGCGCTTGGAAAGATATACCCATTTGAAGACGAGCGACAGTATATCAATTCACTTTGCGACTATACGGGTATCACTCGCAAGCATTTTATTACTGCCGAAGGCAAGGGTATTCTCGATGAATTCCGTTTATGTAAAGAACGTTTTGGCTATCCAACGGGCTATGCTTTCCCTGTCTTTTGCGATGCGCTCTATGAAAAAGCACAAAACGAAGGTATCCGGATATTATTGTCCGGGTTTCCTGGCGACGAATTAGTTACCAGCTATGGTGCCAAATTTTTTAATGAAATGATTCATCATCACCGTTATCATATTTTGTGGCGAGAGCTATATGTATATAACAACCGGAAATTTATTAAAACAGGTTATTCTTTGATTGGACGACTACTTCTTCATTATATCCCCAATCTCTATATGCTGATTAAAGGAAATTCAACAAAAACTAACTGGCGAGACAATATGCTTCATTGTTGCGTTGCTACTGATGAATATATAAAAAAAATGCATTTACGTGAACATTTATTTGAAGTTACTAAGGAGCCTATTATGCATAGTGTGAAACAATATGAACGTATGCGTATTAATCAGGCATTTGTATGCAATCGTCTGGAACAATGCGACATTTACGCCCTTTATTCTGGACTGGAGTACCGAAATCCTTTTACTGATCGTAATTTGTTGGAATATGTACTGGCATTACCTGTCAATATTAGAATATACAATGGAGTAAAACGTTATCCTTATCGCATGACATTGAAGGGAATAGTACCAGAAAATATTCGATGGAGAAATAACAAAATGGGTGCAACTATATCACCCTACATACTGAGGATTATGATCGATAGTAAACGGATATGTGATTTACTGAATTCTCCAATTGCTATTTGGCAAGGACTAGTGGACGTAGAAAAAATGAAAAATATCAAACTCATATTAGATAATAGACGAAAAGAAGATTTTGTCTACCCTCAATCGTTTTACAGTGCGTTGATGTTAATTTAGCAAAACTTTCGTGAATCACCAAAAATGTGTATTACTTTCAAATATACTATAATCTAACTATTTCTTAATATTTAGTTCATATTTTTGCTTGATAATCTTCATTTTACTATATTTTTCATCTTCTATCAAAATTTTTTATGACCAGTATTTTTCTACTTTCGCGTAACATACCTTTAATCTTTACGTATAATAGTTTATTCATTTTTAACTGTCAAAACAAGGAGTTATTTTTTTTGTTTGGAATTATATATATTTTTGTTTGTTTTTTTAATTAAAGAGAATCATCATGAATCATATTGATCATATGCAGGAAAAAATGGATGAAACAACAAATAAGACTAAAAGTATTTGGATAGTACCCGTTTTAGAAATTTTAAATGGACGAAATACTTTTGTCGGAACCCCTCCTTACCAACCTGAAGAAGAAGATTTTGACGGCGAACCTTCATAAAATAAATAATATATCGATATGAAAAGATTTTTACTTTTTATTTGTCTCATAATTATCACTTATGTATCAAATGGTCAACAGTTTTTGGCAAGTAACCACATATCAGGTACAGGAA
Organism: Bacteroidales bacterium; assembly: GCA_031551645.1. GTDB lineage: Bacteria > Bacteroidota > Bacteroidia > Bacteroidales > UBA4181 > JAIRLS01. The sequence continues at coordinate 12,376 of JAVBNI010000195.1, forward strand.
CAGCTGAGGTTGAAAATTTTATTACAGACGAAGTACAAAATACATACATATGTGGAGCTTTCAATGGACAATTGATTCATGATAAGAAAACCATTGTATCCAAAGGAAGCACGGATATCTTTTTAACTAAATATAACGATGATCAAGAAGAAGAATGGTTTGTTGTCATAGGAGGAGGAGGTAATGAACAAGGAAGTAATGTTACATTTTCTCCTGATGGGAATATTGTAATTGTTGGTTCGTATAGTGAAGGCTGTGTATTAGGAACTACTTTAGGTAATTCTATTTCATTACCTACACCAGGTGAAAGTTCTGGTAGAAATGTGTTCTTAGCTAAATACAATAGTGAAACCGGCGAATTGATATGGGGAAAAGTTATTTTAGCTGGTATAGGAAATCAATATGCATATGGGTTATGTGTAGATCAAATTGGAAATATTTGGGTTGGAGGTGGAACAGCTGGCAATGCTTTTTTCCCAAATACAGAAAACACACTAACCGCAGGAATGGGGTATTTGGCCAAGTTTAAAAAAGATGGAACATACCAATGGAGCGTAACACTTGCACCAGTATCTTCTGGAAATGCTTACGTTAATAGTATTATCTCCTATTCTGACAATCTGGTGTATTCCGGGTATACAAAATATGAAACCACATTTACAGATAAACAAGGTATTACAACACATAAGATTGGCCCTAATGTGGATAACAATAGTTATGATTATTTTTTCATTGGTTCGATCGATTCTACTGGAAATTATAATTGGTTGAAAAATAGTACTAGTACGCGAACAGCAACAGCAGCATATTTATCAATAGACAAAGACAACACACTGTATTTAACCGGATTGTATGACAACGCTGATTTTAGTTACGATGGACAACCTTTGAATTTACCACATCCTAACAACGATAAACACTCTATTTATTTGATGACTCTTGATAACAGAACAGGGGATCGACTTGGTGCATATTCCAATGGATCTATAGGTACCGATTATGTTTATGGGCTCATGGTCAAAAATAATCTGCTATACCTCTCAGGAGAGATCGGAGCTCCAGTTAAGTTACCCAATAATAGGGTACTACCAGCAGGAATGTTTGTAGCCGCTTATAACATAAATGTTGACAAAACACTGTCCAATATTGATGTTTTGGAAGGTGTTAAAGCAAACAACACAAAAGGTATTGTGTTCTCTCCGAGAAGTTTTAAATTAACCGGTTCGTTTTCGACATCAACAATAACAATAGGCGATTCCATTTTTACTAACCCAAATACATCAAAAGATGTTTACATGGCCAAAGCCTGTCCGATTATTGGCATCAACCCTACCATTACCGATGTAACAGGCTGCGCAGCAACAGGAAACGATGGTAAAATTGTATTGGATGTAGTTGGCGATGCTGGGCCTTATACCTACGAATGGAGCAAAACGGGTAAAGGTGTATTGAAAAACATCACAGGCAATACTGCTTCGCAATTAGATACCGGCCGTTATGCAGCATTGGTCATATACAATGAGGGGTACTGTAGCAAAAGTATCCATATGACCGTAAAAGCGCCACAATCGTTGGGTGTACAAAGTATTGGGGTAACCAATGCCACATGCGGCATCACCGATTCAAACGGAAGTATTACCGTAAATGCATACAATCCTTCGGGAAAAACATTACAGTATAAAGCTGAGGGAACCGTTCCTCCGGCTACTACACCTTCCATCATTTTTGACTGGCAGGATGGTAATGTTTTTGACGACGATCAAATCGTTGCAGCACGATATACGGTTAGTGTCCGTTTTAAAGATGAAGCAGAAGAAAATCAATGTCCCGTATCGCAAGCTACATTGGTCTCAGATATAGATCCGGATACTTATACGCTTGATGCAGAGAACACAGTACCTTATACCTGTAGTTTGGACAATGGGTCTGAGCGTATAGGCGTGGTTACTGCCAAAACATCAGATAACAGGAACTTCGACTGGTATGCAATGGTTGATGCATCAACCGGAGCCACTGTGCAGGCCACTCCAACGGGCTTTACAGCAGCATCAGAATACGTCTTCGATAATGTCGTACCCGGCAACTATGAGGTAAAGGGTGGCACCTTCACTCCGCACTGTATGAAAATATCGGATCCTTTGGAAGTATTGTCGCCTACGTCAGTCGTTATTCTTTCGGCCAAACCGGTAGATATTTTATGCAGAGGCTCTGAAACAGGTAAAATCATCGTCACGGCTACCGGAGGTAAGTTAAATCCCAACAGTACCCTGAAATATAGTATCACTAATGGTACCAGGACTTACAATAACACCAATGGTAAATTCGAGAATATTGTTTCAGGTACTTATACCTTAACCGTAACCGACGATACGCCATGCTCGGCAATACTCGAAGGTATAGAAGTGAAAGATATACACGACGGATTTATGCTGGACCTCGTATCGAAACAAGATGCCTGTTCCGATGGCAGCAACGGTAAGGTCCGGGTAGTGGTAAAAGAATTGGATAGCGAAGGTAATATAAAAGAAGGCGCTTTGTCCTCTACCTATACATACATTCTGGCTTTGAAAGACGGAACTGGTGGTTTACCTTCAAATGCTTCGGGTATTTTCAATAATGTAATGCCTAATGTAGTATACAGAGCTACAGCCATTGAACAAGGCTTAGCAAAATGTACGGCTGCCTACGACGAAGATATTCAGATCGGGGAATTGCTGCCGATTAAAGTCAATTCGGTTACTTCGACGGCAACCCTGTGTTTTGATACTTCCACAGGAAGCATCATAGTCAGTGGTATCACCGGTGGTACAAGCGATTATAAAGTCACGGTCAACAATAGCACTCAGGAAGGTACCCCTGCCACGGAATTTACCTTTGACAACCTGCCTCATGGCGACTATCAGGTAAAGGTGGTGGATAATAACAGTTGTACCATCAATGATATTCCGAAGACGGTGGCCAACACACCGGACATCATATTCACTGCTCCTGAAGTGAAAGATGTGACATGTGCTGGTGAGCTTGAAGGACAAATCACAGTACATGTTGATGGCGGCACCACTCCTTATCAATATGAATTACTTGAAAATGGAGATGTATTCCGCGGTCCGCAAGCTTCAAAAGTATTTGGATTTCTCCCGGGTGGTTTCTATAAGGTCAGAATTACCGATGCAAACAATTGCATAGCAGTTAGCAATGAAATCGAAGTATATGAACCGGACGGCTATACCTACACATATACTTCCAACAATGTCAGCTGTCACGGCGGAAATAACGGGAATATTGAGGTAAACATCAGCACTGCGGGTGTTGAGACCTACTTCCTGATTCATGAGGATGGAACAATTGATAATAACGGTACAAGTCCCCTGTTCACAGGTTTGTCAGCCGGAATCTACAAGGTGAAAATATACGTAGATGGTAGTTGCGGCCAATTGACCGATGCTATCGAGATTACCGAACCGGAACAATTGGAAATCGTTTCGGCAACATCCACACAAGCAACCTGTAAAACTCCCGCCGATGGTACCATTACGGTAACCGTAACAGGCGGCACCGCTCCGTACAAGTTTGCTATCGGCAACAATACCCCAACGGAACAGATTAACCCATATACGTTTACCGGGTTGTCTGCAGGTAAATACGATATCAAAGTAACGGATGCCAAGAACTGCCCTCAAGTAACCCAAACAGATGTTGAGGTGGTTCAAACTCCAGCTCCTGCCATTACCAATGTTCAAACTCAACCGGCAGGTTGCTCTCCCGGCAACGATGGAGCCATCACCGTCACAGCAACCAGCAGCGCAGGTAGCCTGCAATACCGTCTGGACGGTACCGCCACCCGCGATTACCAGCCAGGCAATGTGTTTGAAGGATTAGGATTAGGGACATATACGGTTACTGTTAAAGATGGCAATGACTGTACTGCTGTAAGTAATTCCATTGAGGTTACACAAACTCCGGCGCCTTCTGCTACCGCTGAACTCACTAAATATGTTAGTTGCGTGACCAGCGATGGCGATGGTGTGATCACAGCTACAGCCACCGGTACGGAACCATTCCGTTACAAACTTTCCGACAATTCCACGGTGCCGAGCGGTTATCAGGCCAGTAATGTATTCGATGGACTACGTGAAGGTACGTACTCTATAGTTGTTGAGGATGGTAATGGCTGTACTACTGAAAGCAATACGATAGAGATGACCCAAGCCCGTATAGAGGTGGATGCCACCAAGGAAGACCTCAAGTGTTACGATGTCAGAACAGGTAAAGTAATTGCCCTACCCACCGCACAGGGAGTAGTCACGCGATACAGCCTGTTATTGAATGGCGACACCATCAAGCGGCAAACCACACCGGAATTCACCGGATTGGCCGCAGGAAAATATTCGGTAACCGTCAGGGACGAATATAGATGTACAGCCGACAGTAAGGAAATCGAAGTTACCCAACCGACGTTGCTCAAAGCGGCTGTCAGTACGACCAAAGCAAGTAAGGCCGATGCTTCGGACGGCAGTATCACTATCGACGCCAGCGGCGGAGTACCCTCTTACAAATATGGATTCACTAATGGCACGTTATCAGAGGGTAATAATCCGTACACCATGTCCAATCTGGCACCCGGCAATTATTCCGTACAGGTGGAAGATGCCAATGGTTGTAAAACTCCGGGTGTTGAAGTAACGGTGGAATTCCAGACAGGCATCGACGATATGGAAGCCAACAGCTTGAAATTATATCCCAACCCATCCGACGGCCGTTTCGTTATCCAATGGAACAGCAAAAAGGATATGCTGGTGAACATCGAAATATTTGGCGTGTCGGGTAAGCTGATATACAAGACCAAGGTTCAAACCGGCGTAGGGGGTGTACGAACCACCATCGATATCAGTAACCAGCCTAAGGGAACCTATATACTGCACGTACCTGAACTGGAAATCAAACAAAAGCTCGTGGTGCAATAAAATTTTGCAATTAAGTAAATTGTTTTTCATGCAAGGCCCTGTCGGTATTCCGGCAGGGCTTTGTCCTTTAAGAGCTGGCAGATGGGGGTAAAAATTATTGTTTTCATGGAAAAAATTAAGGGCTGCAAGCCCGGCATATCATAGCCCAATGGCTTTAGCCTTGGGACATGCATGGTACAATTTTTCAAGTCCTGAAGGGACGATATAACTGATTATGCCGTCCTTTCAGGACTTTGCCTGTTTATCTGTTTTTTCACCCAAGGCTAAAGCCGTTGGGCTAAATTATATCGTTGCTTTGCACTAAAGTGGAACGAAAATATTTCAAAATGAGCCATCGATTTTAAACACCCCACCTGTCAGAGTCATAACCAGCAAAACACAACCATATTTTTCTTCTTAGAAAAATGATGTACATTTGTTAGTCGGTTTTTCAAGAACTGTTGTATTTGTTATAAGTTATCATTCAATGGCGTTTAGTTAAGAATTCTATTCCGACCCTGTCAGCAGTTTCGCAGACTGACAGGTCTTTGGCGTGGCAACCTGACAGGGTCGGTAGACCTGTCAGAGTCATTAACTAAACAACATTAAGTTATCATCTCTTAAAACTATTCGTTATGACAAAATTATTTTCATACGTACGGGTAACATTTTTGGCATGTGCTTTATGTCTTTTTCTTTGTATGCCGGCATGGGCACAAAACACCAATAAAACCGTTTGTCACATAGAAATATACGATATTCAAACCAAGGAACGTAAGGTGCTTTGTTCTTTCCCTCACCGGGTGGATGCCCCGAATTGGACGGTTGACGGAAATTATTTGATTTACAACAGCCAAGGGTTATTATATAAGCTCGATGTCAGGAATCCGCAACGGATCGAACAGATCAATACCAGTTATGCCAAAGGTTGCAACAACGATCATGTGTTATCGGCATCAGGAAAACAGATTGCTATCAGTCACGGTACGAAGGAGGACGGGCAGTCAAGAATATATACCCTGCCGATTGAAGGTGGAACACCCGTATTGATCACACCCATGGCGCCCAGTTACCTGCATGGATGGTCGCCCGACGGGAAATGGCTGGCATACTGTGCGCGACGCAATAATAATTTCGATGTATACGTTATCCCAGCTACAGGTGGTGAAGAGGTCCGCTTGACCGACGCCGAAGGATTGGATGATGGCCCTGAATATTCACCCGACGGAAAACACATCTGGTTCAATTCGGTACGTTCGGGATTGATGCAGGTATGGCGCATGAAAGCCGACGGTTCGGAACAAACGCAGATGACTTTCGATACGGATCTGAACTCATGGTTTCCGCATGTTTCTCCCGACGGTAAATTAGTCGTATACTTGTCGTACAAGGTGGGAGATGTCTCACCGGGCGATCATCCGCTCAACAAGAATGTTGTATTACGGTTAATGCCTGCAGCAGGAGGCAAGCCCCAGACAATAGTCGAGCTGTTTGGCGGACAGGGAACGTTAAATGTTGCATCATGGTCGCCCGACAGTAAAAAGTTTGCTTTTGTAAGTTATGAAAAGCCGTAAAAACATCAATATTTTTATCCACGAATTACACGAATTAACACGAATTTTATATTAACACGAATAAATTTCAGTTTTGCTGAAATTTTAATTAGTACAGATTCGTGTAATTCGTGGATAAAAAATGAATCGATAAGATTATTTAACAAACCTCAAAAACAAAAAGTATAACCCTGGCAGGGTTATTGTCGTATACATACTTGAATAGAGTGTGTTGGATGAAAACAGGCATCATTTTTCAAACATGATGTCTATTGTTCCGTTAGCATTAATTATCAGTTTTTGGCTTTTTCTCGTATATACCTTGTTTTCTGCATCCTGATCATATCGGGAAGTCTCAGCACACGTGCGCAGGTTTATTTTCATGAAGAGACGGATACCCTGCGTAATACCGGGCATGGGAATAATTTCTACGATACTGGAAAGAACTCTCCGAAATGGATCCGTAGCCTGAGAAACGTAATCATCGTACCTCCTAAAGTGGAATCGGAAGCCGATACCTTTAACATACAACAACCGGCTAACCTGACCTTGGGAATGCAGGGACGTACCATCAGCCAGATACGGGTTATACGGCTCAAACCCTTTGGTTCCAGCATCAACGACACAACGGCACAAGAACTTTCATGGTTGGGACAGGTTGGTAATGCTACTCATGTGACTACCCGCGAATTTATCATCCGCAACACCTTGCTTTTTCACGAAGGCGATACCATCAACAATCTGAAAATTGCTGATTCCGAACGTCTCTTGAGAAGTTTACGGTATATCGACGATGCACGCATAGTGGCCAACCCTCTTCCTGATGGCAAGGCAGAAATAATTATCATCACACAGGATATCCTACCCTATGCCGTAGGTTTTGGAACTAATTTTTCATCAAATGCCAATCTGAGCGTGAGTAACCGGAATATCATCGGGTTGGGATTTGAAATGAGGGCAGAAACTTTTATTAATTCAAAAAAAGACAATCTCATGGGTTATGCTGCCAGCATGCGTGTTCCCAACATCTGGCGTTCACACGTTTCATTTGAAGCTGATTTTTTAGATAAGTACGAAACCAAAAGGTTCGGGTTGATGCTCAATCGCGAATTCTATTCTACCACCACCAAATATGCAGGTAATCTGACCTTATACCAGGCACAAATCGGGGTCAAATACTACGATCCTGATCCTTCTTATGTGCCAATCAATCCGGTACTGGTCCGGTTCAATCATTTCGACAGCTGGGTAGGACGTTCGTTCCAGTTAGGCAAAGCCTCATTCAATAAACTACGTGATAATTTCACGATTTCGGTCAGGGCACAGAAAACAGATTTTTTACAACGTCCCGATAATGCCGCTAACCTTTATTACCAATTTCAGAACAGGACAGTGTATCTGTCATCATTAACTTTTTCGCGGCAGGCATATTACAAAACAAACCTGATATATAACTTTGGACGGACTGAAGATATTCCCTACGGGTATTCCGCATCAATAGTCGGAGGAAAAGAATTGAATGAATTATATGACAGGCCCTACGTGGGCGCCAATGTTTCGGCAGGATACTTTGTTCCGAAATTGGGTTACCTCTCTGGAATGGCATCCTTTGGTACGTTTTTTCGAAACGGTACAGAGCAGGGCTCGTTAAATATTGCCTTAAATTATTTTACCAACTTATACGTCATTGGTAAGTTCAGGCAGCGAACATTTGCCAACATACAATACACCAGGCAATTGAACAATAAACTTAATGATTATCTCGATATTGATGGCGATGCCGGGATTCCGGGATTCCGAAACGATTCGGTATTGGGCCGTCATCGCTTTAATCTTTCTCTTGAACAGGATTTGTTTACGCCGTGGTATTTTTATGGGTTTCGGTTTGTCCTATATGCCTTTGCTGACTTTAGCTGGCTCGGCGACTACGAAAAGCCCATCATCGGAAGTACCTTATATTCGTCGTTTGGTATTGGTTGTCGCATAAGAAACAACAGATTAATTATAAACACCATACAACTAAGATTGGCCTATTTCCCCAATATACCGGATAATTCAAGATTCCGATATATTGAACTATCCAAAGAAACCGTGCTGGAACCACGCAACTTTAGCCCCAAAGCGCCGGAAATAGTTCCGCTCTATTGAGGGTGACGGGTGACAAATTGGTGACGAGTGACAGGTGAAGAACGAAGAGTGAAAAATTTTCAGTCATTCAATTATTCAGTTATTCAACTGCCAATTCTCAATTATCCCTACTCCTGCTTCAATATCACATTCGTATACGGAAATGGTATTTCAATGCCTTCCCTATCGAATCGTTCTTTGATGGATTTTAGTAAATCACACTTTAGAACAAAAGCATCACCCGTGTTTGCAGCCCACGCCCATGCCCTCAGGTTCACCGATGAATTTGCCCACTCAATAACCCGGACAACCACCTGCGGTGTTCCATCTTTTTTCTCGGTTGGGGTACGATTATCGATCAACAGGGGATGTTTCATCGCTTCGCTCTGTATGATAGATATCGCCCGGTTGATATCAGACGCATAACCGATACCAACATTGATAAAAGCACACGTGGCAGCGTTTACAATGGATGAGTTGACTATCGACTGGTTGTTAAGTACATTATTGGGGACGATAATCATCCGGTTTTCAGCATTTTTAATGGTAGTATGCCTTAAAGATATATCTACGACTGTTCCCTTGTTCTCGCCGCCCATGTCAATATAATCACCAACGCGGAAAGGTTTGAACAACACCATAAAAATCCCACTCACAATATTTGAAATAGCCTGTTGCGATCCAAAACCTACGGCAGCTGCCAATATTCCCGCACCGGCCAATACCGTAGCGGATAGTTGCTGCATGCCTGGAATCTGGCGAAGCATCGATAGGAAGCCAATACCGTACGTAGTATATATGACGATATTCCTCAAAAATACAAGATTGGTTTTATCGATCGACTGCTTATCGCGTCGTTCAATAAACTTCTTGAACAACCTGCGTTCGACATACACAAGTACCACCAATAAAATGTAAACCAACACTATCTTGATACCGATAGAGATTATCTGTTCAAGCGTATCGTTCGAAAAAAATCTTTCAAACACATCTTTACTTTTTTCTACTTCATTCATGACTCGTATTTTTAGTTACTAAGACGAATACAAAAATAAGAATAAGAATGATTAATGATAAATGGTTAATGATAAATTGGTGACAAGTGACAAACGAAGAGTGAAGAATTTTCAGTTATTCAGTCATTCTGTTATTCAGTTATTCAGTTGCCCACTTCCTGCCCACTTTCAACTTTCTGCTCAGATTATGTTACTTTTGCGGTCTTTTAAATTGATTTTCCATGCCAGCATCATTAATAAAATTCGAAGGTGTTTCGTTTCGTAAATTCCAGCATATTGTTTTTCCCAATACCAACTGGGAAATGCGTGAAGGCGAAAACTGGGCTATTGTAGGAACAAATGGTTCGGGGAAAACCACATTCCTCGAAGCCGTCGAAGGCCGACTGTTAAAAGTTGCGGGTAATGTGGAATATCATCTGAAGGATATAAACGGAGAAGTTTTGTCCGATTCCCATAAGCTGATTGCTTCTGTTTATTTCAGCGATCGTTCGGTCAATTATGGCGATTTTTATTACCAGCAACGCTACCATGCGACCGAAACAGACGGGATCATCACTGTTCGCGAATTTTTAGGATTGAACAATGGAAACACTTTACCCGAATTAGACGCTTTGGATATCCGTCGGTTATTAGATATGGAGATTATCAAGTTGTCGAACGGTCAATTCAAAAAAATGTTGATTGTAAAAGCCTTGCTCAAGAAACCTCGTTTGCTGTTGCTCGACAATTTATATACAGGTCTTGATACGCGGGCGCGGGTATATATTTCTGAGACGATTGAACGGATTGCAGGGACAGGAACACAGATCATCATGGCTGCCAACAACGACACAATTCCCGATACCATGACACATATCATGGAAGTTGACCGATTCTCAGTCAATCAAACATTATCCCGCAAAAGTCACATATCCCTCCATACAACTTCCGGGAAACAAATGCCATTACCAGTACTACCCGAAGCTCCGGAGAAAAATTTCAATGTGGCGGTTAATCTCGACCATGTAACGATCAGGTACAACGACACTATAGTAATCGATCACGTAGATTGGACGATCAGGCATGGCGAACGATGGTCGTTGATGGGGCCAAACGGATCGGGTAAGTCGATGCTTCTAAGCTTAGTCTTTGCCGACAACCCGCAGGCGTACGCCAACAGGATCACACTATTTGACCGCAAACGCGGAACGGGCGAAAGTATTTGGGATATCAAAGACAGGATCGGGTTTGTGTCACCCGAGATGCATGTTTATTTTGGTCTGAATAAGACCTGTAGAGAAGTTGTAACAAGCGGCTTACGGGAAAATCCTTATAAGTACCGCCCAATATCTCAAAACGACATCCTATTTATGGAAACGTTGTTCGCTTATTTTTCGTTAAAAAATCTTGAGAATGAGCTTTTTCAACGTATATCTACAGGATATCAAAATATTGTGCTACTAATACGTGCCCTGATAAAAAATCCCTCCATGCTGGTATTGGATGAGCCATTTCAAGGTATTGACACGGAGAACATAATGTTGGCCAAACAATTATTGGATGCTTTTTGTGAAAATCGCACCATGATCTTTGTTTCGCATCATCCGGATGAATTACCTTCATGTATCAACCGGCATCTGTATATTAAAAACGGTAGGGTCATAAGTAATTGAGAATTGACAATGAACGACCGCCTAAATAACCTGCCCGAATGAATTCATTCAGGCGTACATAGTCGAGTAGACAAAGTACATTATACCTCACACTGTCAAGTTTTGTGTAAAGTTAGATTGCTTCATCGTTCGTACCTCGCGATTCGCAATGATGCACTACCGTTCGTCATTGCGAGGCGGCAGCCGAAGCAACTTAGCGTAAGCGATCTCACCGCAGGTAATCTCAAATTTGAATGCACAAAACTTGGCGGCGCGAGTATATTCAATATAATGTATCACAGTAAAAGCATCGATATTTATCAGCAAATACTTACAAGCACAAACAAAACCCACACCTACTGGTTTGCCTCACCAAGTTCCTTCTTTTGTTGTTCGGCTTTGAGCTGATGAACAGTTTCGGCTTCGCGGACTCTTTTTTTCTGCTTTCCCTTTTTATCTTTTCCAAAACCTTCGCGTTCCATACTACCCCAACTTCTGACACCACGCAGGTAATCAAAATTACCACGTATGGCCCACCATACGGTACGGGGATGATAGAATAGCGGTTCAAGGAATGCGGTACCGATCAAACGGAGTACATCTCTCCGGGTTTTATATTTATGAAATGTCTTTTCTTCGAACAATACCGCCCATGTGCTGAGCAATACGGCAAAAGTGTACACAAATGTAAGCAGCAACAGGAAGAAAGGCCAGTTAACAGCCCTCATGATAACCAGGAATATGAAATATACATATCCGATGAACTCCAGGATGGGTGCCAGCCATTCGAAAAAGAACCAATAGGTATAACCCAACATACCGAATGTCTTGTATTTGGGATTCAGAAACAGTTTACGATGCGCGATCAAGGTTTCCAAAGTACCCCGGGTCCAGCGGTTTCTTTGCCGCGAAAGAACTTTCCCCGATGCAGGTACTTCCGTCCAAACCAATGGATCGGGAATATATACTACCTGATAAGGTAATTTTTGTTCGGCCATGTATCGACGCATACGGACTACCAATTCCATATCTTCACCTACAGTCCTGGTGCTGTAACCACCACACTTGATCACGACTTCCTTGTCGAACATACCAAGTGCCCCCGATATGAGCAAGAGCCCGTTAAGTTTACCCCATGCCATACGCGCCAACAGGAATGCACGTGTATATTCAAGCACCTGCACCCGCGGCAGAAAATCGCCCGGTAACCGGATCTCCTTGATTTGCCCGTCTTCTATCACACAAGAGTTGGCAATACGTATCACACCGCCGGTACCGATCACTTTTTTGTCGGTTTCCTCCATGAAGGGTTTCACCATTTTCAGCAATGCATCCGGCTCCATGATGGAGTCAACGTCGATACAACAGATCAAATCTTTTCTCGAGATATTGATACCGGCATTTAATGCATCGGCCTTCCCCCCGTTCACTTTATCAATAACCGTCAACTTCTTGAACGAACGGTTTCGCGACTTATAGATACCCCTGATACGTTCGCACGGAATACGATAATCAAAAAAGTAACTAACCCGTTCCAGGTCATACGCTTCGACCATACGCTTGAATGTCTCGTCGGAACTGCCATCGTTTACAATAATTACCTCAAAATTATTGTAATACAATGACATCAAGGCCCGGATATTTTCAACAATAGTACGTTCCTCGTTGTAGGCCGGTGCTATAACCGATACCGAAGGCGTCAACGGCGCCAGAATGATGGAATTGTAATCCACATAACTGTTCTTCCTCAAATAGCTGCGCAATGCAACTGCCGATACGATGGAAAGTATAACGTATACCGTAAATATGAAGCACGTTAATATAAAAATGATATTATTAACGATGAAAAAGAATATGTCTGAAAATATGTGGCCCATTAGCTTATCCTTTTATCAAGTACGTGTCTGATAATAATTTGATAATTTTTGTACTCAGATTTCATAAGTTTCACCAGGGCGGATATTCCCACCTCTCCCATCTTGTTGATGGCCATGGCTGCCTCAATCTGTAACTGTACGTCCTCTTCCTTGTCAAGCACTAATTTGAGAAAGCCAAGCACCATCTCGTCCGGCATCTTCCCCATTGCCTGAACAATAGCCAGACAATTCGGGTACTCTTCATTTTTGTACATGTATCTGAGGTTCGGTAATGTCTCACGCAATTGTATCTCACCGCACACAGCGATAGCCATGTGGCGGATATCCTCGTCATGATGTTTCAGACATTCCACGATAGCCGGCGCTGCATCCTGCTGCTTGAAAACCTGTATCATCCGCAAAGCAAAAATCACTACTGTTTTGTTGGGCGAAGTGGTCCAACGCGAGAATTGCGGAATAGGCAGATTATGGAAAGTAATCAGCTCATGCACATTAAGTTGCTCCCACAGAGTAAACGGGTATTTCAGATAATCAAGGAATCCGAACGGATCGTCCTCGTTCAACCGCACCAATGCCAGCTGTGCCTCCATACGGAGGATATTGTTCTTACTTTTCAACGCCTGGCGTAACTTGTCGTTTGCTTCGGTGATATCCATAAAAGCCAGTTCCCTGAATCCCTTCACCTGGATGTGCCATTTCGAATGGTATACCTTACGAATGGAATCCTGATCAAGTCGCATTTTCAAATACAAATCCCTCAGTTTTTCCTTTGCATCTCCCGACAGGTTGATACTCAAATCGATCATCTGGTTGATAAGGATATTGCGGTTAAACTCGGAATTAGCGATACGTTGTATTTTTTTGAATTCATCTTCATTATGTTCCGAAAACAGATAGTCAATCAAAAGTGACTGGAATTGTTCCATCAGCTGGTCTGTTTCGGCCTGCCTTGCATGCATCTTGTTCCTGTTGATCAGTATCCAGATCAACAAGACAAATAAACCGCTTATCGAAAAGATAATGACATATATCAGCGACCTCACTAACAAGTCGGGTTGCTCCATGTCAAATGAAAATAACTTGCCGCGCGAAGAAGTATTATTATCGGGCGAGTCGAGAACCGACGCCGGGGTTGTATCTGAATAGTCTTGTTGTTGAGATGCCTGAATGTTCAACAAGCAAAACAACAGTAACAAAATTAAACCCGCTTTTTGTAAATATCTGGTCATTTGCCTTACCATTTGAACATATTAAAATAATATCTCACACCTGCCGATGCCTGAAATCGATTCCGGTAACCGTCATCATAGGCATATCCCAATGAAGCCAAGGCAAACCAGCGAACGGTGATGAACTTCAGCAATCCTACCTGTGCCATATATGAATTACCGGGATTGGGATTGAGTTGTACAAAATCGTCGCTATATGAACCAAATCCCACCATGGCATATATGTAATCTTCTTTTTCGCTGAAATAGCGACGGTAGGTCAGGTTATAGGAATCGACCCATCGGGAATTTTTATAACTAAAAAAAGGCCGGAAGGCCAGATAATTTTTATTGTGCAACCATGAAACCGAACCGGTGTAAATCCACGTGAGATCCGTCCAGTAGAGGAATCGCGTACCTATCGAGGCCTCAAATCCTTTGGGAAGCCTCTGGAAAAACTCGATAGCGCCCCGATGCTTGGGGAAAAAATCACTTTTTGAATACGCGTAATCGAGGTACAGATAGTTGGTCGGGAACAGTTGCTGATAAGCTTCGGCTTCGAACTGGAAAGCTAATGACTCATATGGAAGTTCTTCACCCATATTGACCCTGGCAATATAAGTACCATGTCTTGTCCATTTAGATAAACCAGTGGAAGTAATCAATTTGCGACTCAAATATGGTTCTTTGAAAAACTCAAAATACTCCTCTAAAAACACATAGTCCTTATACCTATGGTTTTCCATGATATTTTTATGCAATTCGTTGCCCTGTTCATGATCGGGATTAACTTCGAAAAGACGGTTGAGTGTCTGTAATGCACCTTTGTAGTCCTTATCCAAATATTGGATATATGCTCTCTTGTACAGAAAATTTTCATCTTTGGGATACATGGACAAAGCTTTATCCACTTGCGTTAATGCAGCTTTGTACTTCCTGTTCCATATCTCTATGTTGACCGTCAGGTCAAGCAAATCATAATCGTTCGGATGTTTGACCTGCAACTGCTGGGTGACAATCCGTGCCGAGTCAAAGCGGTTTTCCCATGCAAAAGTATTGGCTATCAACAATGATGCTGGGAAATAATTAGGATCCTCGACCAATACTTCACGACAATATCGACGCGCCTGTTTCCAATTGCCTGCCTTGGCTTCTTCGTCGGCTTTGGCAAATATTTCATCGGTAAACATACGCGGCGGCAGGATAGTATTTAACAATTCATTGCCCGCCACATGATCGGGATTAATTGACAACAACTGGTGCAAGGTTTTGATGGCAGTGGTATTATCGCCCTTCAAGTAACTTGCATTAGCTTTTTTGAAAAGAAATTCTTCGTCCGAAGGGTAGTAAGTCAAGGCCTTACCCAATACATCCAATGCCTTATCGTATTGTTTCCCCCATATTTCGTTATCAGCTAATAAGGTTAAAACATCATAATTGTCAGGTTCTATATCCAGCAAAGGGGTAATCTCCATGCGTGCCGAGTCGGTTTTCAGTTCCCAGGCATACGTGCGACCGATCAAGATAGTAGCATCGTAATAATCGGGATACACAGCCAATAACTGACGGCACATCTTACGCGCTTCGGCCCAACGGTCGGAAAATGCAGCATCCCGGGCTTTCAGAAAAAGCGAGTCTGCATCCAACTTGTGTTGGGCATTACCTATGGGTAAAACCAACCAACTGAGAATGATGCATATTAATGGTATTTTTACCGTTTTTGTCATTTTTTCAACAAGTGTTTAACCCTGATCGACATTTCTTCCAAACTGAATGGCTTGGTTAAGTAATCATTCGCACCCAGTTCGAAAGCATGGAGAATAGTGTCTTCGACATTGACTCGCGTAAGTATCAGTATAGGCATCTGGCTTTCCAAATTCTTACGTACATAGGTAATCAATTCTAATCCGTTGATCATAGGCATATATATATCGGTAACCAACAAATCTATATCTCCATTGTCGCGAAGCATTTGTTGTGCTTCCTTACCATTTATTGCTTTAAGTATCAAAAAACCATCCTTTTTAAACTGAAACTCCAACGCCTTCAATGTCATCGGATCGTCATCACATATTAACAACTTCATTCAATATATCATTACTGATTCATCCTTGTAAACCTCATAACTTATGACTAAAATGTATCAGGTTAATCGGCATAAATATAATAAGGATATTTCAAATGTTATCTGTCATTGCAAAATCTTTTCTTAACTCACTGATTAACAATTGTCCTCCATTGCACAATTGTTCAGCTTTTTCCGACACATTGTGGAAGTTTTGGTCTACAACAACACTCTTTTCAATATCGACTGCTAACGCATGTAAAGCATCGGCTCCCAGGTATGCAAAATTGGATGCTAATTTATGAGCAATTTCGGCAATACTCGTCCAGCTTTCCGATGTCTTCAAATTCCGGATACTTTCAATTTCTGTTGTCACATTTTCGACAAATGTAACTACCATCTCTTGGACAAATCCATCATCTCCCTGAGCGATTTCTTTTAACTTCTTTAAATTATAAAGTTTATTAGCCATAACCTTACATTGCCTAAATTATTCTTCATCTTCAAAAAACATTACAATGTCTTTCTAATTTGTTATGTTATACGAGATGCATTGGGAAAATGTTATAAAAAGCGCCAAAAAATATTATTCGTCACCTGGTAATTATCGCTATTTTTTGCATTGATCGCAAAAAAGGTAAACCAATATCTTTCGACCACTCAAACCAAAACCAGAAAAATCGATTTCCATTATACTATGCTACAACAATAAAACAAGGCAAATACAAACTATTTATCAGTCGTATTTGCCCCGTAAACAACAAAAATATCGTATTTTTTAGTCGCGACGCCCCAGATATATCATCAGGTAATATATCAATGTGGCTAATGAGGAAAGTGCAGCGACAACATAGGTATAAGCTGCCCACTTAAGTGCCGACTTGGCTTTCGGATAAGTGGAATAAGTGGTAATACCCGCATTACCCAACCATGCCAATGCCCTGCGACTGGCATCAATTTCCACAGGAAGGGTAATAAAGCTAAAAAGCGTGGTCATGGCAAAAAGAACAATACCGATCAGTAAAAGTTGCGGAAAAACGTTTATTAACAGGATACCAGCCAATAACACCCATTGTACCCAATGCGAAGCAAAACTGACAACCGGGACCAATGCCGAACGCATATTCAACCATGCATATGCCCTCGCATGTTGTACGGCATGCCCGCATTCATGAGCGGCAACTGCAGCGGCAGCCACACTATTACTGTAAAAAACAGCCCTACTCAAATTGACAGTCTTCTGAGCAGGATTGTAATGGTCGGTTAATTCACCTTCGACCGATTTTACCTGCACGTCGTGAATACCATTTTCAGCAAGCATTTTTTCAGCTACATCCTTTCCGGTAAGGCCAAAATTAACGGGAATTTCAGAATATTTTTTGAATTTGCTCTTTAACTGTAGGGAAATCAGCCAGCTCAAAAGTGCAAATACGCCAAAAATAACCCAAATGAGAGGTAAATTATACATTATATGATAAGATCAATTAAAAGATTTTTAATATAATTTTAATACTACAAAGTTTTTGCCAAAAATTGCATCATCATCTACAAATACCAAGTTATGGATAAAAGTATACCCTACAATAGACTATATATCAAAATAATAAGAAAAACATATTTGTTTTAACAAATGATAAAAAATATCAATTCTTCCGTATTGATTATGTGTGCTTTACTTTAATCAATACTTCATTAGAAATTGGCTGTAGTTAAAATTAGCGTTGTTTATTGATAAAATATTTTTTATCTTTGATCCGATTAAAACGTTATCCAAAACTCAGGTTTATAACATCTAGCTGTACTTACGGTTTCAAAGATAATAATTCTCATCGAAATTGATACAAGTCATTTTATATTCAAATATCCACATCTAACTTTGTATTCATA
Organism: Bacteroidales bacterium; assembly: GCA_031551645.1. Lineage (GTDB taxonomy): Bacteria > Bacteroidota > Bacteroidia > Bacteroidales > UBA4181 > JAIRLS01. The sequence goes on from JAVBNI010000195.1 coordinate 30,683, forward strand.
TAAGGATGTTAAACTCTAAAAATGTAAACATGATGAGAATTGAACATTTAGCCATCTGGGGAGACGACATAGAATTGCTCCGCCAATTTTATATGAAGTATTTTAAGGTTACTTGTGGAGAAAAGTATACAAATTCCAAAAAGAACTATACAGCTTATTTTCTGTCGTTTGGGGAGGATAAAACCCGTATTGAATTGATGAATATTCCTGACATGCCGCACGAACCCTCTCGCAGAGGGTACATGAAAGGATTGGCGCATTTTGCCATTTCAGTCGGAGAAAAAAATACCGTAAACGTTCTTACAGAGAGATTACGCAATGATGGATACACGATTGCGAGTGAACCGAGAATAACCGGAGATGGATATTATGAAAGCGTAGTTTTAGATCCCGAAGGAAACCATGTTGAAATCTCCGCTTAACTAACAGGCAAAGTAAAAAATATCGTTTTGGCATATACGCTAAATATTTTTGCCAACATAAAGAAAAGACAATATTCAGGATGAATGATAAAATACACTGTTCCTTATCATTTAACATCCTGTGAATAACTATCTTGTAATGGTTATGATCCAGTTTTTAAAATCGGGATTAACAACTTCTTTCAAAATTGCATTAAGTTCTCCAGGCTGGAAAGTGAGCCTTTCCACAAAAGGTTGCCTCAGATCTTCATCTTTTTCGTATATAGCTGACAACGCTACAAGTTTGGCTGCAATTTTATCTTTGTTCATTGTATGAGAATTTAATGGTTACAATGCAAATTTACCTTTACATTAGTTTATAACGCTTATAATAAATTATTATTGTGAAAAATAGATGAAAAAATATTCTTCTACTTTTTAACCGTGTACGCACACGAAATAACAATTTTTTAACCGTGTACGTACACGAACTTATAATTTGACAATTGATTGATTTTATCATACGATTTATCTAATCTTTGAGGTCAATCATTCTATTTTTTACTTCGTAACTTGTTTATATTTCGATAACTTCATCCGGTAATTGCTGGATTGAGTGACAATCCCTACGAACCTTTAGCTCGCCGCAGATAAATGCTGTCGACGCGAGAGAGCTTGATGTACGCAGTTGCTCGATTATAAAACACAAAACGGAAAGCGTTTCTCGTATTCGAAACACTTTCCATTTTGTGATACTTTACAACACTTTGCGTGCCGCTTTAATAGAAATCTTGCAATAATCGGTTGCTGCGGTGCCGGCAACAAATTCGGTTACTTTGCGGCCTTCTTGCGTTTTAAAGGCCACAGAGAACAACCAGAAAGAGATGGAAATAAATCACACCACAGCCCCAACAATATCCCCGATTTGTTCGCTCGGCTCCGCATGTTTCAACTTATCCGACACATATAGCCTGTGCCTTACGACCTTGTATTTCAGCAGGCCAAACTGATGGAAGAGTATAAATATCAAAACAGCCAATCCCGCAATGATGATGTACCCGAGCAGTTTTTTGTTGGCGGCCAACATCGCGCCTAATTGAACATCGCGCAGGTTTCCCAAGCCGGGATTGTGGCTCATCATTACAGAGTCAAAATAAACAGCCATGTCGCCGATGCTTTGCCATTGAAGTTTGTATTGCAACCATCCGAACAGCGAAGTAAAAAACGCCATCATGACAAAACTCCTAAAAATCATGACAGGGGCGACAGACGGCAGCATGGTATTTTGCGGAACCTTGTCGAACGTGTATATCCATACCGATATGAACAGGGCACACATACCATATCCGTTCAGCAGTTGGGGAAGGTACAGTTGCCCGATATTAAGCTCGGGAACCATCATAAAATAGAGCATCACGGTATACAGGAAATACGCTGCAAAACCCGAAAACACATACATTTTGATAGGTATTCGGTTTTTGGTACGGTGCAAGGCTACAAAGCCCGCCAATACCAAGCCGGGCAACGTCATCAGGTTGAGTTCGGCATTGGTCATCCAGTTATATCCCAAAACGGCGGATGTATAAATCGACATAACGGTACTTACACCCATGAACATCCCTTGCCCGACTAAAAGAAGTATCCCCGAACGGACTTCTTTAATCCTGCATCACCCAAATAGAAAGCATTGGCCGAAAAAGTAACCGTCGGTAATTGCTGCGATTTTGAAACCTTAACCTGTTGTTCACCGGTTTCGACAATGGCTTTTGCGATTTTTAACTGTTGATGATTTTGCATGCCCAATTCAATGGCCTCTGCAAGCGAAAGTTTGTATGGCGTTAATTCCTGCAAAAATCCTATTATTGAGATATTTAGCAGGAGAATTCCCAAAAGGAAATACTTTTTACTTTGCAACTTCATAGTTTTATATTTATTTGGTTAAAAAAATATGGATGACTGAAAAATATGGTGCAAAAATACGGGGTAAGTTTGTGTTGTAAAGGTCAAAATACAACTATATTTGGATAATAATTCGCTATTATTGTATAAAGACGATAAATAATCCAATTTTAAGAAAAATAGGCTAATGTGAAAGTAAGCTATGGATGATTTATTAAAATGTCATATCCCATTTCATATTCAATTAAATTTTAGTAAGTTTGCAAAAAACGACAATTCTAAAGAGTTCCAAAAAATGATAGCGGTGTATTATTTGGGTAAAAGGAAGCATAAAGTAAGAAAAGTCAACAAAAAATTTACTTTAACAGACGAACAATTATCGATAAAACTATCCGATAACGCTGAAACATATCAGAGTTTACCCTGTAATAAAGAGGATTACGAAAATATTGCCGATTCTCATCGACCACAGCTTTCAAACGGACTCGAACGATGGTTGTAAGAGTCTCACAACGAGAAATAATTGAGGTTAATTATCTTCTTCCGGATGGGCATTTTAAGCCTCATCCGGCTTTGGTTTTATCAACTGACCGATTACACCATTCTGATGATGAAATTTTTTATGCGGTTCTTATTTCAACAAAACAACTTAATCCGGAATTCACTTTAAAAATTGAAAATGAGTGGCTCAATAAGCCGATGGCCGAAACATCTTATTTTGTACCCCATATCGTTTCATTTTTTAAGCATAAAGATGTCACAAAGAGTACAAATCATTTTATTAAACAGAAATATTTTGACCATATCATGTGCAAAGTAATCAACAGCATGTTTGATATTGAACTCGAATAGAGGATCATAAAGCAAAATGAATATAGGATTTTTCACACCTCTCAAAATCCCGATAAATTGACTACTTAGAAAAACCCCTCTTTTACTAATAGGCTACTGTAGTGTCCGAAAAGGATGCAAAATTGGACGAAACATCGTTTTGATGATCTTCCTGCGATAAATCGGCCTATATTTGTGGAAAATTGTCAGTTATGAAAACCAAAGCCATATTACCCCTGAATTGGCGCACCGAACTTGAAAACGTTGAGGTCGACTCGATAGGCAACGACATTATTTTACTGGATAATCCCGTAATTACTTCCACGTTTCAATATCCCTTCAAAGTGGATGTTACCACCGCCATTATCTGTATTAAAGGAGCAACGGAAGGTTCTATCAATCTGAAACCATATTCTACCCAAGGGCCTTGCTTTATCGCAATCCTGCCCGGACAGGTCATGGAGTACAAATCCATCAGCGACGACTTTTCGGGACTTTTTATCATCATGTCGAAGCAGTTTACCGACAGCTTGATGCCGAATGTTCAGGAACGCCTCCCCTTATCGCTTTCCGTGCGCGATAACCCTGCAATACCCTTGAATGAAGAAGCGTTGGAAGGAATGATCACCTATTTCGAGATGATCAAACGAGTGGTCAAAATAAAAGAACATCCCAACCGCATTGATGTGGTGCGGTATTTGACACTGGCATTTTTCTACGGGGCAGGTATCTACTTCCACGAGCTTGCCGACAACAGAAAAAAGACACACCATGAATCACTTGTTGAGAAATACTTGAATTTGGTACAAGCCCACTACAAAGAGCAACGGGGGCTGGAGTTTTATGCCGATAAACTGTGCATTACACCCAAACACCTGTCGAAAGTGATTAAGGAGATCAGTGGCAAGCCTGCCAACGATTGGATTGATGATCATGTGATACTGGAAGCCAAAGCGCTTCTGAAATCAACCAACATGACCATTCAGCAAATTAGCGATGAACTGAATTTTCCTTCGCAGTCCTTTTTCGGAAAGTATTTCAAGCGGGTTACAGGGATGTCGCCAAGGGCGTATCGGAGTATGTGATGTAAATGAAGCTGCACCTGTCGGCGGTAAAATGCATAAGTGCTTCGTTTTCTGAAAACGACGGGTTAATAATTTCGACAAAACAAGGGTGTGCTAAAAGTCGAAAAGGCGCGTCATTGTATGCGATAGCGAAGCAATCCTTTTGATTACCATGAGATTGCTTCGTCGTTCCTCCTCGCAATGACGCGCTAAAAACAGACTTCTTAAACAGCCTCAACCGATCTATTCCTGTCCCGTTGCCTGTTTATACTTGCTCAGTTTTATTCGATAACCCGTTGCAGCCTCCGTGTGTTGGTCGCGGGCTTGTTGGAGCGCGTTCTGAGCATCCAAAAGATCGGTGAGCAATCCCGTTCCCGCGCGATAATAATCATCGTTCAAGCGGACGTTTTCGAGGGCCGTCGCAATGCCTTTATCGGCTAATGCCATTTGGGCGTATGCTTCTTCCAATTCGTTCCAAAGCTGTTGCATCTGTATGAGCAACATTTCTTCAGCGTTTCGTTTATCGTTTTCGGCAATTTGCACTTGCAATTTTTGTTGCTTAATGGCGTGTGATCCGCCCCACCAGTTGGAAATCGGCACGGCAACGGTAGCAAAGCCCATTCCGAAATTATTTTCCATAGCCATGGCACCGCCTTTGTCGAAATTCATATACGTCCAGCCCACACCGACGGCTACGGTCGGAAGGTTTTCGCCGACTTTCATCTTCACCTGCCGTTTATTCGCCTCGATGCTCTTATCCAACAGTTGGTATTCGGCCCTTTGTTGCAAAGCCGATTGATGATCGGCACGAATTTCGCCGGGAGTGGAAAGGCTTCCCGTAAATGTTTTGTCGATATCAAACCCGTCAGCGGGGACGCCTACGAACTGTGCCAATACCATTTTCGACAATCTCAATCCGTTGGCCACTTTCAGCTTGTTGCTTTCCAATTCATTCTGTTTCAATTCCACTTTCAGCAGATCATTTTTATTGACCACTCCCGCTTCGTAAGCGTTTTTCACGTCCGTATGGGCGCGGTTGAGCAGCGTTTCGGCCTCGGCAATGGTTTTCACCTTTTCTTCCAGCGCCAATATCTGCCAATAATATTGCTCCACGTTGATCTGCACCTCGTCGTCGCTCATCATTTTTTGCAATTCGCTGATTTCGATACCCAGCTTGGCCAATTTATTGCCGTTGAAGATTTGTCCGCCCGCATAGATCGGTTGCGAGGCCGACACCGCTCCGAGAATGCCTTTTTCCAGCATCCCGATGGGGCCGTATTCCGAGGGAAACGACATCATCGCATCGGTAGCTTTGAAACCCAAACCCATGGCGCTCACCGACGGAAAATGTTTCGTAAAAGCCTCTTTTTTGGCTAACTCGGCTGCTTCCAGCGAAAGCTCACTGTTTTGGGCCTTAGCATTGTTCTGCAACGCTAATTCCTTGCATTTTTCCAAAGTGTAGATTTCTTGCGCGTATACGGAAAAACTTGCGAAAATCAATAGTGTTATTAATCTGATTTTTTTTAACATAGTGGGATATTTTTATATCTTTGGTTACGCTGACCTATTGGGTTTTCAAAACCCGATAGGTCTTATTTGGGACAAATCCTAAAAACCTAAATTTGAATTGTGTTCGTTTTTGAGGATTTTGTATGATTATTTTTATTTTTGTACGACATACGATATCTGAATAACAAATGACAAAATGATGATGACCAAAGAATTACTGATCGATATGATTGAACATGAACCCGAACCTTTCGATTTCAACAGTTTTGTCGAAAAAATGATTGTCATTGTTAAAATTGAACGTGGTTTGGAAGATGTCCGACTTGGGAGAACAGTGCCCGACGAGGAATTAGATGATTTTCTATTTGAAAAAGATTGGCAAAATGCCATTTCGGGCGATGAGTTTGTGAAACGTACACACCAACACATTGACGAACTTTATTCAAAAGAATAAACAAATTAAAAGAGGTCATCAAAGTTTTTAAATTTACTACCTAATCTGAAATCAGACCTATCAGATTAATAGGTCAACGCATTCTTCATTCTTCTCTCTTCACTTTTTATCCGCTTTCCTGAAAATCAACCAATAAGCCACGGGCAACACCGTTACCACGAAAATCATCGAAATCAACGTTCCGAAAAAGATAACCGTTCCCAACGGCGACCACATCAAGTCTTTGCTGATGATCATCGGCACCACGCCCATGGAGGCGGCTGCGGAAGTAAGGAAGATCGGGCGCATACGTCGTTTACCCGCTTCGAAAGCTGCTTCGCGGATGGGCATCTTCTTTTGGTAGCGAAGCACATCCGCGTAGTCGAACATGATAATGCCGTTACGCACCACGATACCCACCAAACTGATGATCCCCAGCATGGCCGTGACACTGAAATCGATACCCATCACCCACACGCCGAATGCCGCACCGAAAAGCGTAAGCATCGACGAGGAAAAGACGAGCAGCGCCATGTTGAGCCTGCCGAAGTGGAAGACGAGTATCAAGAAGATGATAAAGATGGAGATGGTCATGGCTTTGATCATGTTGGGAAGAATTTCGCCGTCGAGTTCTTCCTCGCCGCCATATTCCACGTCAACTCCCGCGGGAAGTGTCGGGATGATCTCCGCATTCATGTGTTCCTTCACCTTAGCCAATACTTCCTTGGTATTGACGTTCCATTTGAGATCGGCCAGCACACTGATGGTGCGGATACCGTTGCGACGGACGATCTTTCCTTCCGTCCATTCGGGTTTCACGTCGGCCACCTGCCTGAGCGGCACACTCACGCCCGGGAGCATCCCCGAAACGTTCACATCGCCGATGCTGTTAAATCCTTGATCTTTCTTCTCCGATTTAAGCACTACCGATAGTGGATAATCGCCTTCCCAAAGTGTACTGACGGCCATTCCGCCGTAATTCGACGACAGATACATCGCCATCATCGCTTTATTGATCCCCAACCGTCCCGCTTCCACGGCATTCATTTCTACCCGCGCGCCCGGCAGCATTTCCTCGAAGTTGGTGCGTACGCGCAAGCATCCGTCAATGGTATTGATGTAAGCAACCAGCTTATCCGCCTGTGCTTTGATGTCCTCCATATTGTCACCCGCAAAACGCACCTCTATCGGAGCGTCCACCGCCTGAAAGTCTAATTGTTTGAACTTCACGTACGCGTCGGAGAAATAAAACGCGTATTTGTCGGTATATTCGGCCAACATGGCTTCGGTGGCTTTCGCCGATGTGGTGTTGACGATAAACTGCGCATAACCCGGCGAGGGCATATTGGGCGCATACACCAAATGAAAACGGGGTGAACTTGCACCGACGAACGCGGTGACGGATTTCACCCTTTGGTCGCGGCGCAGAATATGTTCCATACTGTCGCTCACCACAGCGGTTTGCTCCAGCGGGCTTCCTTGCGGAAGATATATTTCCACGGCAAATTGGTTACGTTCCACCACGGGCATCATGCGTTGCGGCAATGTGTTGAAAAGAATAATACCTGCCGCTACCGATGCCAACGCAACGGCAATAGTCGTTTTGGGATAATCGAATACCACAGCCAACAGTTTATTGTAACCGCCTTGCAGGTAATCGAGGATCGTTTTGCGTTCCTTTTTGCCTTTGAGCGCACGTTCGCGCTTGGTGGCCAGCAATCCTTCCCGTATCAGGGAATATTGCAGGAACGGTATCACCATCATGGCGACTAACAGAGAGATGCCCAGCGTGATGGTTACCGTCCACGGGAAATATTCGAGAAAGTCGTATGTCGTTCCCGTCATGGTAATCAGAAACGGAAAAAACGTGATACTGATAGCCAACGTAGCCGAAAAGATGGACTTGAGATATTCTTTCGCGCTTGCGATGGAAGCATACCAACGAGACATGCCGTGGTCCAATTTATCCAGATAGCTATCCACAATCACCACCGAGTTATCCACAATCATCCCTAACACGATGATCAGCGCAGCTAATGTCACCATGTTGAGCGGGATACCCGTGAAAAACATGATAGCCAACGAAATGAAGATGGTGATGGGAATGGATGTCGCTGCCACGGCTGCCACGCGCAAAGGCAACAACAGCATGGTAACCACGATGACGGCCATGATCGCCATCAGCAGTTCACGCAAAAATGTATCGATGGAGTTGGCTACGATTTGCGGCTGGTCGGCAATTCGATACATGCTCACGCTTTCGGGCAGTTCATCTTGGAAGCTTTTCAACACCTTGTCCACTTCCTTGCCGAAAGTCACGATGTTGTCGCCCGACTTCACTTCGAGCGAAAGCAGCACGCATTGTTTGCCGTTATTGGTGATATAACTGTCCGCTTCGGGATATTCGCGTACCACATGGCCGATATCCTTCACGCGGATGATATTGCCCTGCGGATCGGAATACACGATCTGTTCCTCAATTTCCTTTTCCGTGGCATACGCATCGGCAATGTGTATCGGCACATTCATTTGTTGGTTCTTGATTTGGCCGCTGCCCGTGGTGAACCCTTGCGTAAACAAATTCATCATCAATACATTGGAGCCGACCCCGTATGCGCTTAGTTTATCGTTATCCAAATAAATGGTAATTTGCTCATTCAGCGAGCCGTGGCGGTTGATGTTAGATACCGACGGGATGCGACGCAGACGGCTTTCGAGCACATCCAAATAACCATCCATTTCGCGGTATGTCTTGTCCTCCGACTCCATGGCAATGAGCAGCGAAGCCACATCGCCGAAATTGTCGTTCGCAATCACGGCCAACACGCCCGTCGGTAGTTCCGACTTGAAGGTCGTCAGCGAGTGCTTGATTTTCGACCATACGATGTTCTTGTCCTTCACCTCGTCGGCTAATTCCACGAAAATAAACACGATACCGTCCTTGGAGTGCGAATAGGTCTTTTTGCGGTTCACTTCCGTGAACGTGAGCAAGTAACGTTCGAGCGGCTTGGTGAGCTGCTCCTCCACCACGTCCGAACTTGCGCCCGGGTACACGCCGATAACCACGCCCTGCCGTATAACAAACGTCGGGTATTCCTGCTTGGGCATCTCCAGCAAAGCATACACGCCCGCAATGATCAGGATAGCCATCACCAGCAGCATGATTTGCCGATAGCGCATGGCCGTTTCAATAAATCCTACTTTTTTCTTCATTTCAATATTTCTAATTCCATATTCCATCAATTCCGCAATTCAATGATTTCACGACTCAACATTCTTGAAATCTTTGAATTATTGAATTTTGGAATCTTTAAATTATTGAATTGTTGCCTGTATTTTCATTCCCTCGCTCACCTTGTTGTAACCCTCCGTGATCACCTTGTCGCCGTCGGCAAGCCCGCTTTCCACGGTGATGCCGAAATCGGTCAACGGGCCGGTAGTAATAAAACGGCGTTTGGCGACAGTTCCTTCGGCCAACCACACGAAACGTTTGCCGTCGGGTGCAATCTGTACCGATTTGTTCGGAATGACGATCAGCGGTTGAGATGCGTCCCGAGTGAGAAAAACCTTGCACACCATGCCCGGCATCAATTCCGATTGCGGATTTTTCACTCTTATCTTAATGTCGTAAGTATGCGAAACGGGATTGGCCTCCACGCCTTTTTTATCGATCGTTCCTTTGTATTCCTTGTTGCCGAGTGCCGAAACCGTTACCGTTGCCGGTTGTCCCGTACGGATATCACCGATTTCGTTCTCGGGTATGGAAACCTTCACATCGATATCGTCGATGGAAACGAGCTTAAATACCGATGTTCCGGGCATCACGTTGGCTCCTTCCTCGATGGAACGTTTGGCGACAATCCCCGTAATCGGGGCATACAACTTGGTATCCTCCAGATTTTTCCGTGAAATGGCTTCCATCGCTTTGGCTTTCTCCAATCCCGTTTCCACCTCCACAAACTTGATGTCGGTAACGCTGCCTTTCTCATGTAATGTTTTCATACGGTCGTAAGCATCCTGAGCCTGTTTGAGTGTCGATTGCGCAATATCGTAAGCATTTTGCGCCGTCCCGCTGCTCAATGCGGCCAGCAGTTGTCCTTTACTCACCCTCTGTCCCTCGGATGCCGCAACCCGCTCAACGGTTCCCGTTGCCGAAAAACTCAACGACAAAGCAAACGACTCTTCGGCCGTACCCACGTAGTTGCGTTCGGCCGTCGCAGCCGATCCGCTCACGGCAAGAATTTTTACAGGTATCACTTTTTCGGTAGCCGCCGTTTCCGTACGGCCCGAGCAGCCCGTTGCAAGGATTACCGCCGCTGCCGCAATGCAAAGAACGGAATGTAATTTATCCATATCGATAAAATATTAGATTAGAATTTGACTTTTTCAAGAAAAAAAACAAAAGTACACGGGATAATGTTATGATTTAGTCCTAAATAGATACAAAATTGGTCAAAAGGTCGAAATTATATCTTTAGTTTGGAGATTATGACAATATTTGTAGTCGAAAAGTGAAGAAAATATCAGGATAGCACTCTCAATCACAAAATGAATTTATACCATCTACACATTCATTTTTACAAATATATGGTTTTATGAAACAATGGTTCGTTAAAAATTAAGCGGCCATATTGCCGAAATTCAATAGTTCTTTGATCTTTTTTTGATTTAAAGCAGAGTTTGGGTTGATCCCGAACATGTCAATAAATCGCTCCAATAGCAAGGTGTTATGATACAGGGTTTTACTATTAGCCATAGAGAATCCTTCTTTCTTTGAATTTTCATCTGTTTGCTGATGTATTTTTGCCAGATTGACCGTAGTCAAGGCAGCATTCCAATGGAAATCGAGTTTGTCTTCGCTTCTTCCCTGGCAATGGCACAATCCGGTGTATTGCTTAGCATCGCGGTAAATGAACTCGATCTTGAATCGCGAGCGGTAATATTTGAAAACCATGGTAGCGGTCAACTGGGTATGGGTTGAGAAGTACAACTTTCGTGTTTCTGTTTGTTTCCCGTCCTTGAGGAAAATCACCAGCGCCAGCCGGATTTCCCGTTTGAAAGCCTTGCTGTAAACCACTGCGGAATACAACTGATACTCCTCTGTGGTTTCTTCCAGGATAAAATACTTCATGTCGGGATATTTAGGATCCACCTTTCCGTCGTATGTTTTTGGGCGTCCCTTGCCTTCTCTTTTCTGCCCTTTGTAAAGGTATTTCAAATCGGCATCATCCCTCAGACGGCTGATCAAATGCATGCTGGCGTCCAGCACCTGATCAATGAAAGGCTTTTTGGAGAAATATGCATCGGCCAACAGGTATTTGGAAAAATCCAGCCATTCTTTGGCATGCTTCACTACCAGGCTGCCATAGTGGGAAAGCAGGTCGGAATCCTTTTCCTTGAGTTCTGCCGCAGATGGGCTTTGATAGGCTTTCAAGTGATAAGCGGCGCCCGAAAGTATATCCACCACGGCAAAACCGCAAAGTTCGAGCCCCCATTTGGCTTTGCCGGCACAACCTGACCAGAAGTTACCCACCCCTGCGGTAAACTTGCCTGACTTGCTGATATAGCTTGGATCCATGGCTATAGCTAGAACCGGGGAAAGACGCTCTTTCAACAGGGCTGTATTAAAGGCCAGGAAATCAAACTTTTTCTGGAAGCCTATCCTGAAATATTGTTCGCAGAATTTACTGAAGCGTTCCAGTTGCAGGAAATTAATCCTACCTTTGATGCAGGCAAACAGCCAAAGGGTGTGTGCTATAAAATGCTTGCGTGGCTTGCTCATCTCTGAAAATATTTTATTCGACAATGTGTTGTATATCAATAA
>JAVBNI010000066.1:0-80422 GCA_031551645.1 Bacteroidales bacterium
TGATCTATCTGGGGGGATTATGGTGGGCCGGCTGCGCCGTCCAACCTTCTTCCCCCGACACGTGATGCCGTCATGTAGCTTAAGCGTACGAGTACGCGCGTGGAAATATCTTTAATTCTTTAACTAAAAGACATTGATTCATAATTTTTAATTCTTAATTCTCAAGTGCTCTTATCCTTTAGTTTCGACAAATATATTAGCCCGTCGGGCATGCGTATGCTCTGGATGGTAATTTTGGTATTGATAGTCGTGTTGGTACTCTATCTCCGTTATAAATACCTGCGATATAAAGCTAATCCGTTACGGATCAGAAAAAAAGTATGGTATTCCGGAGGATTGAAAATGTCTGTCAATGTCCGCAACGTTAGCAGGAAACTGATCGAAATCGATACTCCGGTAATTGAATTCCGTCAGCCACGCATGAGCAAACGGAAATTCAAAATTGTCGCTCCCGGAGACAAGGATATTTTTCCGCTTGGCTTGTCGCCACAAACCAGCTATGACTTTATTGTAAAATTTACCCCTTTGTATGAGCACGAACCGCTGCTGAGAAAATATAAACAAGTCATCATCAGAATAAAAGATAAGAATGGAAAGCCGATTACAAGTAAAAAGGTGAAAATATCCTTACCGAAATAATCAACTAAGCCCTCTGCAAGATATATTCGATGTTTTTAAAGTTTGTTTAATTTTGACTTTCTGCGCTTTGCCCGCCTGAATGATATAGTCGTGCAGGCGTCATTTATCATTAACCATTCACCATTAATCATTATTTATTTGTATCTTAGTCAACTATTTTCTTGATACAAAACTTGACTTCAGTCAGTATAAAGCAATTGAATATGAGAACAATAATATGTCTATTAGTAATAGCTTGGGTAGGTCTCTCGTGCTTTGCTCAAACCGGTACACCCGAAGAGCCGGTACGTTACATAGGTGGAGAAATAGCCAACCCGAATGTCCATGACGGGGCTCTGAGGCATGCCGTGGGAGTCGAAAACATACAAGTACTCCGGGTAAACAGAAGCCATCCTGAATATGCCGAAGGTTTCGGATGGACATACAATCATGCGCCGGACCTTACGTACTGGAACAACACTTTCTTTCTTCAATATCTGAGTAATCCGGTTGACGAACACATAGCGCCCGGTCATACCATGCTGGCTACATCCAAGGACGGAAGGACATGGAATAAGCCGGTCGAATTGTTTCCTCCGTATAAAGCGCCCGAAGGTGTGAAAGTTCCCGAAGGTTACCGCGGCTATATGATGCACCAGCGCATGGGGTTTTATACTGCGCCGAACGGAAGGTTACTTACTCTTGCTTTTTACGGGCATGCAGAGGATCCGTTCAAGGAAGGCGGGATTGGACGTGTGGTCAGGGAAATATATAAAAATGGGACATTTGGTCCGGTATATTTTATCCGTTACAGTAGTCATGCCAATTGGAATCAGACAAATACCGGTTATCCCTTTTACAAGGATTCAAAAGACAAAGGTTTTGTCGAAGCCTGTGACGCGTTGTTGAATGATAAGCTCAGGACCTTGCAATGGATTGACGAAGATAAAGGTTTGGATGGTTTTTATCTGGTGAGTGATTCGAATAAAAATGTCCAGGCTTTTTCTTATTTCCGCAGGAAAGACGGGAAAATGACAGGTTTGTGGAAATGGTCTTATGCTGCTTTGTCGGACGACAATGGACTTTCCTGGTCGTTACCCCGGAAAGTGCCCACCCTGATTATGGCAGGTGGTAAGAACTGGGGACAAAAAACAAAAGACGGCCGGTACGCCATGTGTTATAACCCTATTGCAACGCAGGAGTACCGTTATCCTTTGATTGTAATCAGCAGCGACGACGGTATTTTGTTTGACGACATGGGAGTTGTCCACGGCGAAGTTCCTCCACGCCGGTTTTTCGGACGGTGGAAGGATTTTGGCCCCAACTATATGCGGGGTATCATTGACGGCGAAGGAGTTCCTCCCGGTAATGATATGTGGCTCACATACAGCGTGAACAAGGAAGATATATGGATCAGCCGCATTCCCTTGCCCATACGGTTGGAGGTTAAAGGAAACGTGTATGACTCATTTGACGGGCAAGATGCGAAAGGTCCGGTTGCCGGCTGGAATATTTATTCACCCCAATGGGCACAGGTGTGTATTGATGATTTTCCTGACAAAAAGAACAAAAGTCTGCGGTTGGAAGATAGCGATCCATACGATTATGCAAGAGCTATGAGGGTTTTTGAATCATCCGCACATGCAAAGATATCTTTCAAGGTGCATGTAGACCCGAAAATGACAGGAGAATTACAGGTGGATATAACAGATAGGCATGGTAGTAGACCTGTACGTTTGATTTTTGCCCGCGACGGAATGATCAGGATACATGACGGATCCAAGCTAAAAGATGTGACATCTTATCAAGCCGGCAGATGGTACTTGGTTTCCCTCGATGTACAAACAAACGGACTTGGCAGTTACAGTCTCAATATGGATGGCAAGGAATTGCTGAAAAACGAACAGCTATCGGAAGCAGTCAAGTCGGTGGAAAGGATTATTTTCAGAACCGGAGATTACCGCGACCTACCCAATAGAGAGACTCCTAACGAAACCCCATCAGATCCTCTGCCGGGCGCCGATCTTCCGACACCAAAAACAGTATTCCATATTGATGATGTCCGGATAGAAAGTTGACTCAGAGTATCATTGTAGCTGTTTTGTCGAATTTGACATCAATTCATTTTAAATTTAACTATCACATATTGCCGCTGTCAGGGCCAAGACCACTCTTCCCTGACAGCGGTCGATAGACTCTGTCAGGGGAGAAAATGAATAAGAATAAGACATCTTTTAACAATTTTCAATCCTCAATTGTTTTGTGTCACAAATCTGATAAAAAACATTTTTTTTGTATAAAGTTTTTTAATGCGGCTCCACCCGACTCAACGGCAGGGTTGATTGTCGTCAGGGCTACCTGGTCTGACTCAATGGTAGGATTGAGTGTCATCAGGGCTGCCTGATCTGACTCAATAGTAGGATTGAGTGTCGTCAGGAACGCCTGATCTGACTCAATGGCAGGATTGACTGTCGTCTGGGATGCCTGATCTGACATAACGACAGGATTGAGTGTCGTCAGGAACGCCTGATACCTTTCAACGGAATATCGAAGAAAAATCAAAGGAGTGGAAACAAAATAATATTCCCAAGATTACTTGCGTGAGATCAGTTATGTCATTACCTGTATTTGAAATAGCCCATCAAGACAGGCCCGTCTGAATGACAAAGTCGGGCAGGGTATGAACATGCGCGTGGAAACATCTCTCTATTTCTATCAATGAACATATTACTTTGGAAAATGAGGACTTTATTTTGATTGTGTTCCTTATATTCGATTTTATACAGCTACCTTCTTGAAAAATTTTAATGATCAATATTCAAACAAATCATTCATTATAATTATTACATTTGCAGCTTTCTTCTATTTAACCAAAATCAAAAAAATCAACCAGGCTTTCGAGCTTAATAAGGTTAATTAAAAACAGTTAAGTTATGAATTATTCAAATCACAGTAGGCGCAGTTTCCTGAAAACAGCAGCATTGGGAACTGCCGCTTTTACCATTATTCCCCGTCATGTGCTGGGCGGGAAAGGCTTCCTGGCACCCAGTGACGAACTCACCAGGGCTATTATTGGCGTGGGCGGTATGGGACGCGGGCATATATCCTATACCGATGCACGCCTGACAGCCATTTGCGATGTGGACAAAAGTCATTTGGAGATTGCACTCAGGCAATGTCCCGCAGGAACCAGGACATATCACGATTATCGTGATATTTTACAGGATCCGTCCATTGACATCGTACACATCGCTACCCCGCCTCATTGGCATGGGATTATGGCGGCCGATGCAGCTAAAGCCGGCAAAGACATCTGGTGCGAAAAACCTATGACCCGGACCATCGGCGAAGGTATTCGCGTAAAAGAAGCCGTACAACAACACGGACGTATTTTTCGATTAAATACTTGGTTCCGTTTTGCTGACAACTTTTATGGTATGGGTACCACTGTAAAACCTATTAAAAAATTAGTTCAGAGCGGACTACTCGGATGGCCGTTGAAAGTAACCGTCAGCGCTACCACCGGATTCGACTGGAAATTTTACTGGGTAGGTAAGACCGGTTTACCTGTCGAACGTGTTCCTGCGGAACTTGACTACGATATGTGGCTGGGGCCCGCACCGTTCAAACCTTATAATGTACATCGTACACACAATACCTTCCGGGGATATTGGGATTACGACGGCGGAGGCCTCGGTGATATGGGGCAACATTACCTCGACCCGATTCAATATTTTCTGGGAAAAGACGATACCAGTCCCGTAGAGGTGATTGTGGACGGTCAGCAACAGGATTTTGATGCATGTGGAACATGGAAACGTATAGAATTGGTGTATGCCGATGGTTGCCGGATTATTCTCGACGGCGAAAACAAGGATACGAAAGCCGCTTACATCGAGGGGCCGAAAGGTAAACTCTATCCGGGTTTCCGTTCGGATATTCCCGACTTGGAAAAAAAGTTGGCCGCTTTCCCTGATCCCGAACCCCAGATGACTGATTTTGCTGAAGCTGTTCGCACCCGTACCACTTTTGCACTTAACGAGCAAAATGGTTTTCGGTCGTCTACTATAGTGAATATGGCCATTGTTGCTGTTCGTTTGGGGCGCTCACTGAAATTTGATCCTGAAAAGCTTCAATTCATTGACGATCCCGGCGCCAATGCTTTGATTAATCAGCCTATGAGGGCTCCCTGGAGTATATAGTCTGGTTATTTTAGTTGCAACATCATCAATCAAGAATTGAAAATCAAGAATAAAAATTAGAAAGCAATGTCTGGTAATACGCATAAGGAAAAAAGAGTAGCGATTAGAATTCATAAGGCGGATGAAGCTTTCAATGATGCCTGTTTTCTATGTAGCAACCAAAGGTACAATTCGGCAGTCAATCGGTTGTACTATGCATGTTTCTATATCATGAACGCGTTGTTCGTGGCCAAGGATTTGCAGGATGCTCAAACACACAGCGAGGTGAAATCACTGCTGAGGCGGGCATTTCTAAAAACAAGCATTATCCCGGTAGAAATGGCTAATCACTATAATATCCTGTATGACTGGTGTCAGGAAGCCGATTATTCCGATTTTGTCGATTTCGACAAAGAGACTACGGAAGCGTTAATTGCAAAAACGGAGGGATTCGTTAACGAAGTGAAACGTCTCGCTTTGGCCGAAATCAATTAACTATCGATGAATACACCATGTTTTCAAACATTGCAGAATGTGTTTATTCTAAATTAAAATGAAAAAATCAAAATGAAAAAAATATTCATATCATTATTTTTAGCAGTTACCTTGTTGGTATCGGGTTTTGCCCAAACCGACCAGAGGACACGTACGACCAAGATCGCGGATATTGTCATGCAGTTACCTGCAGGTAATACAGAGCGCTTTAACCAATTGATGGGCGAATTGATCCAATTGGGCGATGTAGTTTCCGATCTGGCTCCTCGTTTAGCCGATCCGGGCGGGAATGACTCCCAGATACGTTACGCCATCAGCGGACTGGCGATGTACGCCTCAAAAGATGTAAATCGTAAAGCCACAGTAGCACAAGGTATTTGTGCCGCTATTCCCAAGGCGAAATCGGACGAGATACGCGATTTTCTGTTCATCCAGTTGCAATATGTAGCTGGTGCCGAATCGGTAGAGACGGCTGCGCAATACCTGGACAACGCTCGTCTGGCTGATGCTGCGGCTCGTGTATTGGTACGCATTGGCAGTGATGCTGCCGGGAAAGCTCTGTTAGCGGCTCTCGAAAAACCTGTGGAAATTAAAAGTCCTGCGCAACTGGCCTCCCTTGCAAGCACCCCCAAAGCGCAACAGGTCTCGATTGTAGAAGCATTAGGCGATATGCGTTACCAACCGGCCAACGAAGCCATCAGGGCATGGGCTGCGACTGCCGATGTGAAACTACGAAAGGCTGTGTTCCACAGTTTGGCAATGATAGCCGCACCTGCTTCGGAAGAAGTACTGGCCAATGCAGCCAAAGCTGTCAATTATCAATATGAATCTGCTGACCTTTTCGGTTCGTATGTCTTGTTCCTCAAAAACAGTCTTCCCGCCCAAGCGGATATGGTTACGAAATCGGCTAAAAAAATGATGAAAGCTACTTCCGATGTATCGCAAATAGCAGCGAAGACAGCAGCATTAGAATTAGTCACATTGTCGGCTGGTGAAAAAGCCGTTGGCGATGTGGTAGACGCATTGGGAAGCAACAACAAGCAGTATCGTGAAGCTGCATTGATGTATTCATCTAATGTTCATTCGGACAAAATGTTTGAAGCATTGATGAAAAAGCTAAAAAAGGAAAAACGTCCTGAGGTGAAAGCCGAAATACTAACCGCATTTAGCGATCGTGGTGACAAGGTTGAATGGACGTTTGTGCGGGAGTATCTTGCTGACAATAACAGCAGCATACGGATGGCGGCTATTGTATTGGCGGGTAAATTGAATGGAGCCGCTGCTATAGGCCCTGTTATCAAAGCCATGAATACCAGTGACGAAGGAGTAGTGAAAACCGGTAAAAACACTTTATTGACCATCAACGACGATAAATTGGCAGGCGAAGTAGCCGCTGCTATTCCACAAGCATCCGCACAAGCGAAGATTGCTTTTATGGAAATATTGGCCTCCCGCCGGGCAGAGGCTCATGCCGGGGTCATATTTGCACAGACATCATCCGACGATGCCGGCGTACGTTTGGCAGCATGTAAGGCTTTGGCATCTGTTGTTTCCGAAAAGGATATCCCGAGGGTAGCGCAATTGTTGAATGCAGCTTCAAATAAGGATGAAATAGCTGCTTTGCAGGAGGCTTTGTATACTACCGTTTCTGCTTCATCGCAAATCCAGCAGACACAGCTTGTGCAAACTCAAATGAACGCATGTAACAAACCGGCTGCTTATTTCAATGTGTTGGCCATGGTTGGCGGACAGGATGCATTGAATGTGGTGGTAAAGGGATTTAATGGCGGTGATGCCGCTATCCGTGCAGCTGCTTTCGAAGCATTGACCCGTTGGAGCGATACCTCGGCTACAGCCAGCCTTTATGATGTTGCAGCAGCCAATCCCACAGGCGATTATTTCGACAGTGCTTTAACAAGTTATGTGGCTAAAGTCAGTTCGTCAAAAAATACACCCGAGCAAAAATTATTGTTGCTTCGTAAAGCGTTGGAGATTTCGCGTTCGGCATCCCAAAAACAGGCAATATTACGGCAGATTTCCCGTACAGGTACTTTCCTGGGGTTGATCACTGCCGGCCAATATCTCAATGACAGCAGCAGCGATGTGCAACAGGCGGCTGTACAAGCAGTACGTTCGATTGCATTGGCGCATCCCGAATATTATGGAAAAGAAGTGACTACATTGCTAAACAAGGCAATGGCCGTCAATAAAGATTCCGAAGCAGATTATCAAAAACAGGCTATCCTGAAACATATGGCAGCATGGCCGCAGGAGGCTGGATTTGTTTCGATGTTCAACGGAAAAGACCTTACCGGATGGAAAGGCTTGGTTGAAAACCCGATTGCCCGTAGTAAGATGACTGCAAAACAATTGGCCGAAAAACAAACGAAAGCCGATGAAATCATGCGTCGTGACTGGAAAGTGGAAAACGGTATGCTGGTATTTGACGGTAAAGGTTATGATAATCTTTGTTCAGAAAAGATGTATGGCGATTTTGAATTGTATGTCGACTGGCGTATAACTGCTAAAGGCGATGCCGGGATTTACTTGCGCGGTACGCCGCAAGTGCAGATTTGGGATATTGCACTAATCAAGGTGGGCGCACAGGTGGGTTCGGGTGGTTTGTACAACAACCAGAAACATATGAGTAAACCGCTTGTAGTAGCCGATAATCCGGTAAATGAATGGAACTCGTTTTACATTAAGATGGTAGGAGAGAAGGTGATTGTTTACCTTAACGGACAGTTGGTTGTTGACAATATTACACTTGAAAACTTCTGGGATCGTTCGTTGCCTATTTTCCCGCAAGATGCCATCGAATTGCAAGCACATGGCGAACGGGTTGAATACCGTGATATTTATGTGCACGAACTTCCTCGCTCAGAGCCTTACGAAGTTTCCGATACCGAAAAAGCCGAAGGTTTTGTACCCATGTTCAACGGAGTCGACATGTCGGGATGGATTGGTAACCTGAAAGATTATTTTCCGCAGGACAGGATGCTCGTATGCGATCCTGCCCGGGGAGGCAAGGGAAATCTCTTCACGGACAAGGAATATTCGGACTTCATCATGCGTTTTGATTTCCAATTGACGCCCGCAGCCAATAATGGTTTGGGTATTCGTTCGCCGCTTACCGGTGATGCAGCTTACGTAGGTATGGAATTGCAGATACTTGACGATGGAGCGGACGTGTATAAGGATCTGCAACCATACCAGTACCATGGTTCTGTGTATGGCGTAATTCCGGCTAAACCGGGTTACCTGAAACCTGTGGGTGAATGGAATACCCAGGAAGTAATCGCCGAAGGCAACCATATCAAGGTAACACTCAATGGGGTTGTAATTCTCGACGGCGATATTGCTACGGCCAGCAAGAATTTTACTCAGACTGCCGATGGACGGGAACATCCGGGGCTTTTGAACAAAAACGGCCACATCGGATTTCTTGGACATGGTTCGGAACTGGCATTCCGTAATCTGAGGATTAAGGACCTTGCCAAGCAACCACCAAGTAAAGGGAAGAAGTAATAGTTAAATAGAAAAAGGAGGATGTCTAAAGAGATTTGACTTTTTAGATATCTTCCTTCTTCTGTTTTAATACCCTATTGCGTTCTGAAAAATTGATGATATTTTTTACATGAGCATTGAAAGATGATTAATCTGGATGTTCTTTGGAAAAAAGTTCAGAATGGAGATAGTTCTTCTTTTGGATTGATATATAAGGAATTTTATTCCGGAATGTGTCATTATGCTTTTCAACTACTCAATGACAAATTTCTTGCGGAAGAAACAGTTCACGATATTTTTCTCCGGATATGGGAATTGCGAGACGATATTTTTTCACATGGTAATTCCTTAAAAACATATTTGTATCGTTTGGTGCACAATCAATGTATTGATATCCTAAAGCATCGGAAAACGAAAAAAGCGGGTATGGTCAGATTACTGGCATCCGAGGCTTGGGTAGCCATTTCGGAAAAATATGGATTCGACGAATACATGATTGAACGGCTCGAAACAGAGGAAACTACTATACGCATAGAAAAAGCTGTAGAAAAACTACCTCAGCAATGTAGGGATATATTTCAGCAAAGCAGGATAGGGGGCAAAACAAATGAAGAAATTGCCGGACAAATGGGAATTTCTGTGAATACAGTTAGAACACAAATATACAGAGCAATACAAAAGATTAAAGAAGAAATATATCTGATTACCATTGTGTTTCTGTATTTATTTTGACATTATCTTGTCAAAACTCCATATAACTTTTTTTATTTTTTTTTAATTTGTTGTAATCAGCCAACATAAAAATCTCGTTTAAGATGATAGAAGAACACCAGATGGGTAAAAAACTAAGTAACGAAATATACGAATTAATCACCGGATTTCTTGTTAATGAGTTGAACGATGATCAATTAGTCTGCCTGAACAAATGGTTGGAAGAAGACGAGTTACATCTTGACGAATTCAACCGGATACGTTCAACGTGGATATTGTATCAGCACGAGACAGGCAAGAAAAATTTCGATGTTTCATCCAATTGGAAAAAATTGGAAAAAAAAATCACTGTCGGGACTGTCAAAGGCAGAAAAAAAATCATGCTGCGTTTTACGCCTTTGAAATATGCAGCTTCGCTTTTGTTATGTTTTGTTTCGGGGACTATTTTGTCGGCCATTCTGTTACATAAACAGCCTGCCGAACCAATCGCAATGAATGCTGTTACCACCATTAATGTTCCTCTTGGTTCAAAAAACAATGTTATCCTGCCCGATGGATCTACGGCATGGCTCAATGCAGGATCCACTATCTCTTATCCTGCCGATTTTGGAGTTGAAAAACGTGATTTGCAATTGATCGGTGAAGCGTTTTTCGATGTAGCAAGCGATTCGTTGAAACCATTCAATGTAAATACAGATGGAATGACTGTACAGGCTTTAGGTACACGATTCAATGTAAAAGCATACCCGGAAGATAATACCATGACAGCTACACTAGAGGAAGGTATCGTAAATGTGTTGATACGTACCTCTCCAGAAAGAACCACTCCTCAGACGGTTAAGCTGAAACCCAACGAACAGTTGGTGATTCAGAAGTCGCAAGAAGAACACGATCAAACCAAAGACCATCAGCGCCAAACTGCAGCGCAATCCGTTCAATCGCAGCTACCTGCAATAAAGGAAATTACCGTATTCCCCAATGTAAAAACAATCCTATCCACTTCGTGGAAGGATGAAAAATGGATCATTGATGATGAGCCATTACCTACTTTTGTGACAGATTTGGAGCGCAGGTATAACCTGAACATTCGTTTTACTTCTAAAGAATTGGAAAACTACAAATTTTCGGGTACTATCGAAAACGAGACCGTGGAGCAGATATTGACCGCATTAACTATTGCCGCTCCGGTTGAATACAGTTTTAATAAAAACAATGTACTATTAAGCTTGAATAAGAAAAATAAAGATAAATTTGACAAAGTATTGAAAAAATAATTATCAACCCTTAACCTTGAATGCCATGAGAAGATCCCCATAAAAACATAAATAAAAAGAGGAAACAGCGCCAACTGCTTCCTCCATCTGAGAACTGTTAAATCCTGAATATAAATTTAACCATGTAAAAATATGAAAAATTTTAATTGGTTGGGTAATAAATCATACCCAATTGTGTGCAAAACAAATCTTTTATTAATCATGAGGTTGACTGTTTTTTATATCTTTTTTCTTGACTTTTAGTTTATTGGCTTCCTCAAGCTACTCACAGGAAGCAAGGATCAGTCTTGACGTGAAAACCGGAACGGTCAAGTCTGTTTTAAAAATGATCGAAGAACAAACAAATTTCCGGTTTTTTTACAACAGCGATTTGATTGACTTGGACAAAAAAGTTGCTATATCGTTGGCCAATACAAATATTGATGAAGTGTTAAGAACTGTTTTCTCGGGTACCTCGGTAGGTTATAGGGTACTGGATAACAATTTTATCGTTTTATCGTCTGCCGAAATGTTGCAGCAAATCAATATTACTGGTGTCATTAAGGATGAATTTGGTGATCCGATGCCGGGTGTGAATGTTATAGTGAAAGGAACCCTGACCGGTGTGGTAACCGACGTTAATGGGAAATACAGCATTGCAGTGCCTAACAGGGACGCCGTACTGGTATTTTCGTTTATCGGTTATAAAACACATGAGTTTACTGTTGGTTCCCAGGACGCAATAGACATAGTGATGAATGAAGATACCCATCAGATTGAAGAAGTGGTGGTAACTGCTTTGGGTATCCGTAAAGATGCCAAATCGCTGGGGTATGCTTTTACCAAGGTCGACGGTGACGAATTCACAACAGTAAGAGGAACAAACTTTGCCAATTCATTGACGGCAAAAGTTGCCGGTGTTAACGTAAGTTCCGTTAATAACGGTCCTTCGGGATCGAGTAGGGTGACCATCCGTGGTAATACATCCATCACGGGAGATAACCAACCGCTTTATGTGATCAACGGTTTGCCTATGAATACCGGTTCATTTTACAGGTCGGACGGTATTAATCCGGACTGGGGTGACAACGTGTCGAGTATCAATCCGGACGATATCGAGGAACTTACTGTACTAAAGGGCGCCACTGCGGCTGCGTTGTACGGATCAAGAGCCAAAAACGGGGCTATTATTATCACAACCAAGTCGGGTAAAGGAAGCCGGGGAATAGGTGTAGAAGTGAACAGCAACACCACATTTGATGTTCCCTATTATCTTTGGGAACTCCAGGATGAATATGGACAGGGATATGGTGGTGTAAGACCTGCAACTCAGGACTTTGCTGCGGGTCATGGGCAAAACCACTGGGGCGAAGTTTATGATGGAAAGATGACCATGCAGTTTGATGGAGTCGAACGCCCGTATTCCTATGTAAAAAAATCTGTGCTGGACGATTTTTATTCTACAGGTTTCACCACGACAAACAACGTTTCATTTACAGGAGGTGGGGATAAAGGTACTTTCCGTTTAGGACTTACCGATATGAGAAATAAAGGAATAATTTCTAATTCGACTATGGCAAGGGATAACATCAGTTTGGGTGTGAGTCAGTATGCCACTAAAAATGTGTTGATTACTGCAAATGTAGATTATATTACCGAACATGTCGAAAACCGTATCATTAACAGGGGCGGTGGAGGAAGTCCATCAATGGGGATTCTCTATGTAAATAGTTGTATGCCTACCAGTGCATTGGCGCCGGGTTACGATGCCAATCTTAATGAAATAAAACTTGGTAATGACATGAATACAACCAATCCGTATTTCTGGAAAAACCGTATGCATAATGAATCGGACAAGGAAAGGTGGATTGCATCCGTCAATGTACGCTATAATATCTTAGACTGGTTGTTTATACAAGGTAAAGCCGGACAGGATTATTATAACTTCAAATATGACAATATGTTTCCTGAAAAATCTGTAATTAGACCAAATGGGTACATAGAGGAATATGATAACACTTTCTTTGAAAGAAATTATGAAGCCATGTTAGGAATAAACCGGAACCTGAATGAAGATTTTGGATTAACGGTCAATATGGGGGGCAACATGATGTACCAGAATTCGAGTTCGATCAACATTTCCGGTTCCGATTTCGTTAACCCGAATCTGCACGTACTGAATAATACCTCTGAAAGAACTGTCAGTACCGGTATCTCCAAAAAGAAAATCAATTCTTTGTTTGCAACGGCAGAACTCAGTTATAAGAATTTTCTGTATCTGAATC
The DNA here is from genome assembly GCA_031551645.1 of Bacteroidales bacterium. Lineage (GTDB taxonomy): Bacteria > Bacteroidota > Bacteroidia > Bacteroidales > UBA4181 > JAIRLS01. The sequence goes on from JAVBNI010000066.1 coordinate 13,051, forward strand.
TCACCGGGCGGAACGACTGGTTTTCGACCTTAAATCCGTCTTCCAACAGTTTTTTCTACCCTTCGGCCGGGCTTAGTTTTATTTTTACGGAAGCTTTCAACCTGCCTGAAGTGTTTACTTTTGGTAAGTTCAGGCTTGCTTATGCTTCGGTGGGTGGGGATACGTCACCTTATCAATTGGATCTTACCTATAGCGTGTTGGATTTTACTTATGGTGGTCAGAATCTTGTCCAGATGATTCAAAATTCAGTGCCTAACCGGAATTTACGCCCGCTGAATGTCCAGGAATACGAGGCTGGATTTGATGTCCGCATGTTCAACAATCGTTTGGGTTTCGATTTAGCAGTATACAACAAGCTTACCACAGATGATATTGCTACCGAAAGTGTGACAACAGTCAGTGGTTACAGTGGAGTATCAGTCAATGTAGGATCGATACGGAACAGAGGCGTTGAATTATTAGTCAATGGCAGGCCGATAGATAATAAAACCTTTAGTTGGGATATTTCGGTGAACATGGCTTACAACAAAAGCAAAGTCATCAAGATATCCAGCGAAAGCGACGAGTTTATCGCAAATGCAAGCAGTAGCAGAAGTTACATCAAGCATATCAAAGATATGGAATACTCCCAGCTTGTAGGCAAACACATTGTGAAGGACGCTCAGGGACGGGATATCATCAATGCCGACGGGGTCAATACAATAACTGATGAAGTATTTCCAGTTGGTTCCGGTGTCCATAAGTACACAAGTGGTATGATGAATACTTTCACATATAAAGGATTTTCACTCTCTGCACTTATCGATGGTAAATTCGGAGCCAAGATTTATTCGGATAGCAATTACGGGCTTGACCATCGTGGTATGAGCCCCAACTCACTCCGGGGAAGGAAAGACGGGTACATACTTGATGGCGTTAAGGCGGATGGAAGTGTCAATGATATATTTGTTACCGCTGAACGTGTCAACAACAGGGCGCTTGTCATTGCCCGACGTAATGCAATAGACGATTACCTGTACAATGCCAGTTATATCAAGCTTCGCAACGTTTCGTTAACCTATAATCTGCCTCATTCTGTATTGAATAAGATAGGATTCCTTAAGGGTGCCAGCGTATCTCTTGTCGGTACCAATCTGGCTTACTTGATGAAACACACTCCCGGATTTCTTCCCGATTCCAATCAATCGCCCGGTAACGACCAGGGGATAGAATCGAGCCTTGTGCCGCCTGTAAGAACTTATGGGTTCAATGTTAATTTGAAATTCTAATATGAATTGTATAAATTTAATGGATATGAAAAAGATACATTATTTATTGTTTGCATGTAGCTTGTTTTTGGTAGTTGCCTGCGACAAAGGATTTGAAGATTTGAATAAAGACCCCAATTCCTTGACAGCAGACGGAGTTGAACCGGCCGGAATTTTTACTTATGCTCAGTTACGCACGGCCCAGTCAAAGGGAGAGCAAACCAGCAACCTGTATTATTGCGTACCGTTTGTACAACACATGGCATCGCTCAGTGACATAGGTATATTCAATTACTATGGTGATAAATACGTTTATCACAAAGACGATAATGAAGTATTGTGGAAAAAGACATATGGCGACTTTGCTGGCCCCAATTGCGATAAATTGCTGGTGGATGTGCTTCAACTCACGAAGGACAAACCGGAATACTTCAATCTGTATCAGATGGCGCGCATATGGAGAACCGTGATTTATACCCGGTTAACCGATATGTATGGGGATGTTCCTTATTCGGAAGCAAGTTTGGGATATTACCAAAATATCTATAAACCCAAATATGATACGCAAAAGGACATTTATTATGGCATGCTGTCTGAATTGGAAGATGCAACAGCGAAACTGGATGCCAATGAAGCCAGTATAGGTGAGGCGGATATAGCTTATAAAGGATCTGTTGCGCAATGGAAAAAGTTCGGATATTCGATGATACTCAGGTTGGGAATGCGACTGTCAAAGGTTGAACCGTCAACAGCCGAAGCATGGGTGAAAAAAGCATATGCGGGTGGGGTATTTACAGCCAACACCGATAATATGCGCATCAAAATGACCGATGCTAAAGGAGCAGTGGAAGACTTATGTAACGGAGACAGTTGGTTATTTAGCTTTAAACAACCAATTCCTGGAAAAATAAGCAAAACCTTCCTGGACTTTCTGAAAAACAATGGTGATCCTCGCCTGACTTATACAGTAGCCGTTTATACCGATCCTACCGATGTAAGTACGAAAAATACCGATCCCGCCATTCAGAAAGGGCTTCCCAATGGATTGAATGCCACTACAGTATTAACCGATCTCTCTTACGATTCGAGCAATCCGGCCGGGGTACACCAGTATTCGGCCGTTAATTTCGACGTATATGGTAAATTGGACGGGATCAGGATGTTTCTTACTTGTGCCGAAGTTAAGTTTATGTTGGCTGAAGCTTGTGTAAGAGGGTGGATTAGTGGCGATGCAAAAACTTTCTATGACGAAGGAGTGCATGCCGCCATGAAACACCTGGCAATGTACGATGCTTCGGCAGTGATATCCGATACCGAAATTAATAATTATTTGGCGGCTCATCCTTTTGTGGGTACGGCAGATGTCGGAAAAGCATTAGAACAAATCAACACGCAGTATTGGGCAGCTACCTTCATGAATGGATACGAGGCTTATGCCAATGTTCGTCGTTCGGGTTATCCGGTACTTACCCCGGTTAACTATCCCGATAATGAAACCCACGGTACTTATCCCCGTCGTTTACGTTATCCCAATGACGAGCCTGTATACAATTTAGATAATTATAAGGAAGCCGTGGCACGTCAAGGTGCAGATTCCTATACAACCCGTGTATGGTGGGATAAAGAATAGCCTTTTTTTAATACATATTTTACATCGACCTAATTTTGTTACGATAGAGTACAGGCAACAAAACCTGTACTCTATTTATTAAATCAATTGATCTTATACGCTTTGCCTACTCGAATGAACTCGTTCAGACTGACCTGCCCGACTACGTTATTCAGGTGGGCTCATGAACGAACTTAGGCGATAACCAATCTCATGAGCGAAGCGAGGTAACTCAACGAAGGTAATTTTCAACTGTCAATTTTCAATCCCTATGGTTAGATATCATTTTTTTAGTACATGATAAAAATATTTATAAGGCTTGAAAAGCCCGATTTTCATAACCGCAGGTCAACGACCTGCAGAAAAGGCAACAGACAATTATTGCCTGCAAGGCAAGACATATAGAACAAGAAGTCTTGCCTTACAGGCAAAATGGCTATGTTAGTTGTCAATCCGCAAGTTACGTTTCGCTTACTTGCGGTTATGAAAATATCGCCTTCCAGGCATAGAATAAGGAATATCTAAATTTTGTCATGTACTAAGAAGATAATTATACTTTTCATAGCCTATGACTTAAAAAAAAATGCGAATAAGATCAAACTATTTTTGGAAATAAGAATATAATAAATATTTTTGCTTAAACGTTTAAGCAGATATTTTTATTAATCTTGTTAAAAACAAATACATGACAAAGAAGCAGAATCATATGAAGAACGGAAAACCTATCTCTCGTCGGGATTTTATAGCTCGCACAGCGGCCGGAGCTACAGCCGTAACTGTTTTTCCGGCAAGTGTTTGGGCGAGTAGTCAACAAATTGCCCAGGATGCATGGCCGAAATATGCCAAGAGTTTGAGATTTCACATGATCGGACATGGCCATATCGATCCTGTGTGGCTTTGGCCTTGGACTGAAGGCATATCGATTGTGCATAGTACTTTTCGTTCGGCGCTTGACCGGATGAACGAAGTTCCGGGACTGATATTTACCTGTAGTTCGGCACAGTTTTACGAATGGGTCGCCAAAAATGATCCCAAAATGTTGGCCGAAATACGCAAGCGGGTGGATGAAGGCCGTTGGAACATTGTCGGCGGATGGTGGGTAGAGCCAGACGTAAATATACCTTCGGGCGAAGCTTTGGTTCGCCAGGGATTATACGGTCAATTGACCTTCCAACGCCTGTTGGGCCAGCGAGCAAAGGTTGCATTCAATGCCGATTCATTCGGACATGCACAAACTTTGCCGCAGATTTTCAAACAACAGGGAATGGATAAGTATGTTTTTATGCGTCCCGGACCGCATGAAAAAACGTTACCTGCCGATCTGTTCTGGTGGGAAGGGCCGGATGGATCTCGTGTGTTGGCTTATCGCATCCAGCAAAGTTATAGCGAACACCGTTCGGTAAGAAATCGCCTGATGCAGATAGTCAAGGTTGCAGAAAATCAGCCGATGAAAGTCTTTATGGGATTTTATGGTATAGGCGACCACGGCGGCGGTCCGACCAAAATGAATATCCAGACCATGGCCGAAGTGCAGAAGGAAAAGGACGCTCCGACTATTTTCTACAGCAGTCCCGATAAATACTTTGAAGAAGTATTGGCCGACAAGAAACTGAAAATACCGGTGGTAAAGGATGACCTTCAACACCATGCTCCTGGATGTTATACTGCCGAATGGGAAATTAAGAAAGGAAACCGCTTGTCCGAAGCTGCCCTGGTAACTACGGAGAAGATCTCCGCTATAGGTTCTGTTGCCTGGGGTGTCGATTATCCCATGAGGGATTTGACAGCCGCATGGCACAAGGTGTTATTCCTACAGTTCCATGACAGTGCAGCCGGAACTTCGCTTGTCGAGCATTCACAGGCTGCCCGCGAAGGATATAACCGGGTGCTCGACGTTGCCCACGAAAACATGTATATGGCCGTTCAAAAACTTGAATGGCAGATACCTGCCGAGGATCCCGAATCCGAATATGTCATTTTATTTAATCCACACGCATGGGAAGTGAAGCAAAAAGTCGAATACGATCTCGGTCAATGGTCGTTCAAGATCGAATCACCGCGGGTTGAAGACGAGCAGGGTAACCCGATTTACCATCAATGGACGGGCGGACAGACCGAAACCGACAGACGTCAAACCCTTATTTTTGATGCTACCATTCCGCCTATGGGATACCGCCAGATACGATTGATGAACGGTACTCCCCGGGTAATTAATAATCCGGTAAAAGCAGAGGGGAATGTCCTCGAAAACCAATACCTCAGGGTTCGCTTTTCAGAAAACGGAACCCTCGGCATATTGGATAAGGAAACAGGAAAAGAGGTTTTTGCCGGTGGTACTTCTGGATGTAAAGCAATAGTTATCGATGATCCGAGCGATACATGGAGCCATGGCGTTGTTACATTCTCCGATGAGATAGGCGCTTTTGGAAATGCCACTATTAAGGTATTGGAAAATGGTCCTATGCGGGCCAAGATGCGGGTCAAAACCAGTTATGGGAACTCTTATTTGACAATTGATTGGATACTTTATTTCGATTCACGTCATCTGGAAGCCAAGGTGACGCTTGATTGGCATGAACATCTTAAAATGCTGAAATTTTCTTTCCCTGTAAACATCGAATCGCCTGTGGCGACGTATGAAACACCTTACGGGTATATTGTCCGCGCAACCAAAGGCGAAGAGGATCCCGGTCAACGGTGGATCGACCTGAGCGGGAAACGTGACGGGAACGCCTGCGGGCTTACCATCATTAACGATGCAAAATACGGTTATAACGTCATCGAAAACGATATGCGCGTCTCTGTCACCCGGTCGGCTGTATTTGCCCATCACCGGCCAAAGGTGCTTGATCCGACCAAAGAATATGTGTGGATGGAACAGGGAATACAAACTTTCCGGATGATGCTTGTTCCCCATAAGGAAACATGGAGAGAAAGCAACATTGTCCGTATGGCAGAGGAATTTATCGCACCCACCGTAACCATCTACCAGGGAATACATGGAGGAACGATGGCCAAATCGGGTTCTTTCCTGTCTATCGATAAGGACAATGTCATCGTATCGTCCGTTAAGTGTTCGGAAGAAGGCGAAGACATTATTATCCGTTGTGTCGAAAGCACCGGTAAAGCTACCAATGCTACGCTTGACCTGCGTTTTGTCAACCGTAAATGGTCCGGCGATTTCCGTGCCTGCGAGATTAAAACAATCCGGGTTAATCCCAAAACGGGAACCATTAGGGAAGTTAATTTATTGGAAGAATAGAAGCCATATTCGGCGCACTCCGCTGTCAGGGTAACCACATCCCTGGCAGCGGTAAATAAATCCCGATAGGGGGCAAACTGTAACCTTAAAAAAATACACAAATGAAAAAAATCATTCGCAACATTTTATTAACCGGCTGGATTGTTTTGTTGGCTTCCTGTGGAGGCAACAGTAATCCCGGAGAGAGTATCCTATTCGAATATGTCGACCCTTTAGAAAAAATTATTCCCGAAGCATCGTATTTTGAACCTAACGAGGCTCTTAGCGAAGTGGTAAGGGGCGAACATGCTACTCTGCAATTTGTAATTAGGTCGAAAAAGAATCTGGAAAATGTACGTGTGTCCTTGACTCATCCTGCCAACGAGGCTGGAAAAATGCTTGACGGCGGCATACCCCGTTTTGTAGGGTTGGTGAAAGTGGGGCGTCCGCAGAAAACTCCGCCCAACGATATTATCATTTCGCCTTCCGGATATTATCCCGACCCGGTTTACACCGACTCCGTGATGGATATTCCCTTTGATAGGGCACAAACCATCTGGCTGTCTATCCCTATCCCGACAGAAACTTCTCCGGGCGATTATACCGGGAAAGTGACCCTGACGGGCGAAATAGGCGGAAAAACGTTCAGCATGGACAAAAGTTTTGTTGTGAAAGTGTATCCGCCTGTGGTGACGGAAAGTACTTTGTGGGTTACCAACTGGTTTCATGATGATTTTTCCCGTCTGAACGATGGCAAGCCGGTCGAACGATATTCCGATCAATATTGGAAATATATGGCCGAAATGGCCGGGATCATGAAAGCCTACCACCAAAACGTGATTTGGGCGTCGCCGGTGGAATTGGCTAACTATACAATTGAAAATGGAAAATATACGATTGATTTTACGAATTTCGATAAAACGATCGAATTTTTTATCCGCGAGGGTGTTATCGGCCGCATTGAAGGACGGCAGATAGCCGGTCGCAGGGATGGCCTCTGGCTTGCCAAAGAACTCGACATGTATGTTCCTGTTGAAAAGGACGGGAAGATACAGGTTGTTCCACTTCCTTTTTCCGACCAGCGGACCCGTTCGTTCTACTCGCAGTTCTTGCCTGCATTGTTGGCGCATCTGAAGGAAAAAGGCTGGGACAAGCAATATATGCAACATATTTCGGATGAGCCGATTGACGAGCATGTAAAAAGTTATATCGAAATAGCCAGTTTTGTAAAAAAAATGGCGCCGGATATTAAGCTGGTGGAAGCATGTCATTCGAAAAATGTTGATAATCTGCTGGATATATGGGTGCCCCAATTGAATTATTTACAGACTGATTTGGATTTTTATATTGATCAAGCCAAAAAGGGGAAAGAGGTATGGCTTTATATCTGCGTGTTTCCGCAGGAAGAATATGCCAACCGGTTTATCCAGTTACCATTGTTGAAAGGGCGTCTGGTACACTGGCTCAATTACAAATATGACATCAAAGGGTACTTGCACTGGGGATTTAATCACTGGGTGGGCGATCCCATGAAAGAAACAGCAGTAGTACAGTTACCCGGCGGATTAGTGATCCCGGGCGGTGATTCTTGGATTATTTATCCTTACAAGGGAAAAGTGATCACTTCCATTCGTATGGATGCTATGCGCGACGGCCTCATTGATTATGAACTTTTGAGAATGCTGGAGCGTAAAAATCCGGAAAAAGCTAAGGAATTATCATCGAAGGTTGTCTTTTCATTCAAGTTATATGATACCAATGTAGCTGAATTCCGGGCAACAAGACGGGAATTGATGAAATTGTTGAGCGAATAACCATTGTCATTTAATATACTCACCTTTTAAATTACCAAACCAATGAAAAGCAATACCTTTTTTACCCATCCGGTCAACGGGACATTAAAGACCGTTCAAAAAACATTTGTTTTATTGTCTATCATGTGTTTCGGGATCAACCTGAATGCCCAGGAACCTGACTTACGTTTCAAAAATATTACCCATCACGTGGTAGCCTGGCAAGCTGATCAGTTCTATGCCTGGCCTGCCAACAGCGGGCTGATATACCCGTTCGGAAAAGATGAATTTCTGATCGGATTTACCCGGGGAGATTATGTACTGAAAAGTGGGCACAATATTTCTCAAGAAGCTCATGCCAACGGTCTGGCCAGAACGACCGACGGAGGGCAAACATGGACAGTCTCTTTTCCGGAAACATTGATAACCAATGCTAAGGAACTGAAACAACTGGATAAGCCGATCAACTTCAAAAACAAAAACCTGATCATCCGCATATCCGGAATCGGATACCACGGCAACGATGAGCCACGTGGTGCCCTGTACTATTCCTACGACAAAGGGGTGACATGGAACGGGCCTTTTGCCATTAACGGCATCATGGACAATCCCGATCTTCAAGGGTATGAATTTACTGCCCGTACCGATTATATTGTCCGGTCCAAAAACGAATGTTTGTTTTTCATGTCTGCCCGGCCGCCTAAAAAGGGAATGGTAGACCGCTTGTTCTGTGCCGAAACCAAGGACGGCGGAAAAACCTTTCGTATCAAAGGCTGGATAGTACCTCCTTCCGATCCTTATCGCGGCGTCATGTCATCATCCGTAGCTCTCGACGACAATCATCTGATTTCTTCAGTAAGGCGGAGGGATGTTTCAAGAAATGACAGTTGCTGGGTAGATGTTTATGAATCGAAAGACGGCGGAACCTCCTGGAAACATTTGTCATATGTAGGGTCAACGGGCATAGAAAACGGCAATCCGCCCGCATTGGCAAAAATGAAAGATGGGCGGCTCTGTTGCGTGTACGGAAACCGGACGCTGAAAGCAATGATTGCCCGGTTCAGCAGTGACCAGGGAAAGACATGGGGTAAAGAAATTGTCATTCGTAACGATTTTGCTGCCGACAGCTACGGCGATTCTGACTTCGGTTATCCCAGGGCTATCCAGAGAAGCGACGGAAAAATTGTAGCAGTGTATTATTTTGCCACAAAAGAACACAAAGAGCATTATATCGCAGCATCTATCTTCGATCCGGATGCCGTAGAAACCCGCGTTACCCAAGCAGGAAAATAACTTATTGAACACAATAAAAGGACAAAAGATAAGGATGAAAAAGATTTATAGCTTTATAAGCTTCTTATTCCCTTTTTTGGGGATGATGCTGTTGTTGTGCGGTTGTTCTTCACGACCACGCCTGATTGTTGATGGCAAGACCGGATACCGGATTTTTGTTTCGGCAAATGCGTCACAATCGGAAAAGTATGCAGCTTCGGAGCTGCAGAAATATTTGCATCAGACTACCGGTTGTAAATTAGAAATATCCCATGCGATCCGTCCAGAAGGCAAACAAATATATGTAGGTTTCAGGGAAGCGCCGGAAAGTTTGGTGTCCGGATTGAAAACCGGTGAGTTTGGGAAGGAAGAATATATCATCCGTTCCGATGGACAAAACTTGCTTATAGCCGGGGGAGAGCCACGGGGGACATTGTATGGAGTTATCGGCTATTTGTTCGATTATTTAGGGTGCAGGTGGTATACACACGATGTGGTAAAAGTTCCCGCGCATAAGGTCGTATATCTTCCTGAAAAGGAAGACCGCCAGCAACCTGCATTCGAATACAGGGAAGCATGGTATAACGAGGCATATGAGCCGGACTGGGCTGTTCACAACCGGATCAATCCGGCCAACATTCCCGACTCGCTGGGCGGAGCATATGTTACTTATCCTTTTGTACATACCTTTTATCAGTTGGTTCCGCCCGAAATTCATTTCAAGCGTCATCCCGAATATTTTTCGATGGTAAACGGTAAGCGGGTTGGAGAAGAAGCCCAGCTTTGCCTGACCAATCCCGATGTAGTGAAAGTTGCAACCGAAACTGTGTTCGACTGGATAAAAAAACATCCCGAAGCCAGCATGTTTTCTGTAGATCAGAACGATGGCTATGGTTATTGCGAATGTCCGGCCTGTAAAGCGTTGGATGATGCCGAAGGTAGCCATTCGGGTACTTTATTGCATTTTGTCAACCAGGTAGCGGATGCGGTAGCAAAAGTATATCCGGAGGTGAAGTTACAGACGCTTGCTTATGCATATACCGAAAAAGCACCTAAGACCTTGCGTCCTGCAGACAATGTTACGATCCGGCTTTGTCATTACGAATATTGTTCTGCCCATCCCCTGAGTGGTTGCGATAATCATAAACCATTTATCCATAACCTGAATGAATGGAATAAGATATCGAAGCGGCTTTCCGTGTGGGATTATTTTACTGATTATAACAGGTATTTGATGCCTTTCCCGAATTTTGAAACGATGAAGCATAATGTGAAGTTTTATGCCGATCACGGGGTGAAAGGGTTGTTTATACAAGGGAGCAATATGCCTTCGCGCGGCGGAAGCGAATTTTCTACCCTCAGGGCATGGGTATTTTCTCAATTGATGTGGAATCCGCATACGGATCCACAGGTGTTGGTTGATGAATTTGTCACAGAAGTTTATGGAAATGCGTCCGGGTATATCAGTGAGTATATTAGCTTACTTCACGATCAGGTAAAACCGGATAGCGTATTTTTCAGTATCTGGGCATTACCGGAAAATATGAATTTCCTGGGCCCTGCCACAATTCATAAAGCGGATAGTTTATTTGATCTGGCGTTTAAGGCAGCGGGCAATGATGCTGCGTTGTTTAAGCGGGTGGAGTTGGCATATTTGCCGATACTGTACACCAAATTGTATTTTTACTCTATAGGGGGAACAGCTCATCTGACTCAGGAGCAAAAGCCGAAGGCTATGGCCGATTTTAAGCGCATCATTGCCGAAAATCAGATTACCAGGATGGCCGAAGGAATTAAAATCGGTAGTATTGACGATTTTATTGACGCATGTGAACTGTTGCAGACATTTTACACAGATTGGTGGTTGATCGGTCCTTTTGACAATGAAAACCTGAAAGGTTTGGTAACAACCTACGAGCCGGAAGTAAAATTTGACACCACCCATGTTTATACCGGGAAAAACAATGCCAAAATTAAATGGCAACGATACAACAATAATGTTTCCGGGTATATCGATTTTGCCAAGATGTATCAACCGAACGAATACGTGGTGGCTTATGCAAGAAGGGATTTAGTCCTGGACCAGGATGAAGTTATTAAGTTGGGAATTGGCAGTAATGACGGCATACGTATTTGGGTGGACGGTAAGCTGGTGCTTGACCGGCAAGTATCCCGTACAGCTCGTGTCAATGATGATATTGTAACACTGAATCTGAAGAAAGGCGTACATTCTCTTCTGGTAAAAGTAGACCAAACAGGTTTAGGATGGGGCTTTTATTGTGCCAAAATGCGCTAATGTTTTTGATCAGTAAATATATTTGATAATAAGGAAACCAAACTTTTAACTAAAAAATAATATGATTATGTTTCGTGCATTTGTAAAACACTTTTTTCTTTTTGCAGGGATGTTGGTGTTGTTGCATGCCTGTTCATCCAAGAAGCAACTGATTGTTAACGGTAAAACGGAATACAACATTTTTGTTTCGGAAAATGCGACACAGCCTGAAAAATATGCAGCATCGGAACTGCAGAAATACTTGCAAAAGGTTAGCGGTTGCAAGTTGGAAATCTCTCATGTTGTTCGTCCCGGAAACAAACAAATATACGTAGGTTTCAAGGACGCTCCGGAAAGCCTGGTTGCAGGACTGAATGCCGGGGAATTCGGGAAGGAAGAATATATCATCCGTTCTGATGGTCAGAATTTATTGATTGCCGGAGGAGAACCGCGGGGAACTTTGTATGGGGTTCTCGGGTATTTGTCTGACCACCTGGGTTGCAGATGGTATACACGGGATGTCGTCAAAACACCCGAAAAATCAGTAATCTATCTTCCCGAAAAAGAAGACCGTCAACAACCTGCATTCGAATACAGGGAAGAATGGTACAACGAGGCATATGAGCCGGACTGGGCAGTACACAACAGGATCAATCCGGGCATTATTCCCGACTCATTGGGTGGGGGATATGTGATGTATCCGTTTGTCCATACCTTTTATAACTTGATTCCATCCGAAGTTTATTTCAAGAAACATCCCGAATATTTTTCACTGATAAACGGAAAGCGGGTAGGGGAGAAGGCCCAATTGTGTCTGACAAATCCCGACGTACTGAGAATATCTATCGAAACTGTATTCAACTGGATCAAAGACCATCCCGAGGCGAGCATATTCTCAATCGATCAAAACGATTACTATAATTATTGCGAATGTGCCAATTGTAAAGCGCTGGACGATGCGGAAGGCAGTCATTCCGGCTCTTTGTTATACTTTGTCAACCAGATTGCCGATACGGTAGCTAAAGTATACCCGGATGTGAAATTACAAACCCTCGCTTACCAGTATACCGAAAAACCGCCCAAGACAATGCGTCCGGCCGATAATGTTACCATCCGGCTTTGCCATATTGATTATTGTTCGGCGCACCCGCTCGGAGGTTGTGACAGCCATAAACCTTTTATCGATAATCTGGAAGGATGGAATAAGATATCGAAACGGTTAGCAATTTGGGATTATTACACCAATTTTGCCAGGTACCTGATGCCTTATCCCAACTTTGAAACCATGAAGAACGATGTCAGGTTTTATGCTGATCACGGGGTGAAAGGATTATTTACCCAGGGAAGTAACATGCCGTCACGTGGAGGAAGCGAATTCTCCACTTTAAGGGCATGGGTGTTCTCGCAGTTGTTGTGGAATCCGCACAGGGATGCCCAGGCTTTGATCGACGAATTTGTCACAGAAGTTTATGGAAATGCCGCCGGTTATATCAGTGAATATATCAATCTGTTACACGAGCAGGTGAAACCCCAATCCGTGTATTTCAGTATGTGGGTGTTACCGGAGAAAGTTAATTTCTTGGGACTTGAGACCGTTCAGAAAGCAGATAGTTTGTTTGCCTTGGCATTGCAATCGGCTTCGAATGATGCAGCATTGCTGAAAAGAGTGGAACTGGCCTATCTTCCGGTCTTGTATACAAAATTGTACTTCTATTCCAGGGGGAGTTTACTTTATTTACCCAAGTCTCAAGTACCCCAAGTACTTGCAGATTTTAAGCGTATTATAGCCGAAAACAAAATTACCTGTATGGCCGAGCAGCCTCGCGAGGGAGACCTCGATTTGTTTATCAGCGCATGTGAAGTACCACATACGTTCCTTACAGACTGGTGGCTGATCGGACCTTTTGATAATGAAAATCTGAAAGGATTGACAACGGTTTTCGAACCCGAAAGAAATTTTGATACTACTCGCGTCTATTCCGGGAAAAACGGCGTCGAACTCAAATGGAAACGTTATAGTAACAGTACTTCCGGTTATATTGACTTTACCAAGCTGTTCAATCCTACTGAATATGTTGTTGCTTATGCCCGGCGGGATTTGGTTGTCGATCGCGATACTGATTTCACGCTGGGGATTGGCAGTAACGATGGTACACGCGTGTGGGTGGACGGAAAACTGGTATTGGACAGACCGGTAGCTCGTAAAGCCATGGTTAACGACGATATCGTGACATTCCATCTGAAAAAAGGAGTGCACTCCCTTTTAGTAAAAGTTGATCAAACTGGGCTGGAGTGGGGATTATATTGTACTGAAATTCATCGGCAATGATGAATGTAAAATATCTCCTGATCATATGGTTTGGGTGCTGTATGCTGTATGGTTGCAGCACCCAGGCTCCTGATGGTGAAAGTCAGTATCGGGAATTTGCCCCCGACGGTATTCCTTTCACTGTTACCGATTCGGTCTGGAAAGTGGATATGCGGGGTAATCACCGGGCGATTGTTACGGTTGACAAGGCAACCCATCATGCTGTAGTGGCGACATTACCCTGGCGACGGGCCGATTTGAGGCCGACAACCAAGAAAATTATCGTTGTCGATGCCGGAACGGATAAGGAAATAAAAAATATTAGCATCCAGGAATTATCATCTGAAAAAGGGGTGATTGCTTTTCAGCCGGAAACTGTTCCCGGGAAATATTACATCTATTTCCTGCCATTCAAATTCAAAACATTCATGGGTGGAGGCCCCCGGTACAGTCAGTGGAATGATTACCTGGAACCGGAATATGAGGCGGATGCTGCCTGGGAAAAGGAAGTTAGAGATAATTGGAGTACAATTCCCCAGGCGAAGGTGGATCGTTTCGAAGCCAGGTCGAAATTTGATTTTTTCACCCCTATGGGATTAATTGCCACGGCGGATGAAGTTCAGTCTGTTTTGGAAAAAGATCAAAATGATTTTATCGTCTTTGCCGAAGACCGGGCCTATCCCATCCGCCTGACGCGTACTATTCCCGTTCGTTGGGCAATGAATGGCCCTTCCCGGAAGTTGGAAGGAGCCGCCTCTCCTAATGAATACTATACCTGGCAGATCGGACTCTGGGCATCGAAAAAAAGATTGGAAAACGTTAACCTGGAATTCAGCGATTTTACCCATAGTTCGGGAAAAAATACCATCGGCAAAAGTGAAATTACCTGTTTCAACTTAGGTGGGATCAATTGGGATGGCGAGCCTGTTAAGTTCGAAGTTGATGTGCCGGAAAAAAAGATACAGGCGATGTGGTGCGGATTGCAGGTGCCGGAAAACATCAGGTCAGGCAAGTATACGGGAACAGTGACCGTGTCGGTCCGGGGTGTGGCGCCTCAGGTTGTTGATGTTGTTATCCATGTAGGTAAAGAAGTGTTGGCCGATAAAGGAGATAACGATCTGTGGCGGCATTCCCGGTTGAGGTGGCTTAATTCGACCATTGGTATGGATAACTTGCCCGTAACTCCTTGTGAAAATATGCAGTTATCGGGAAATCAGATTATAGCCACAGGAAAAACTTTTCTTGTCGGGAAGAATGGTTTGCCGGAATCGGTTGAAATCAATGGCCGCCAAGTATTGGCAAGGCCGGTGGAGTTTATTGTAAAAACGGAGAAAGGGGATATTCCTTTCCGGGCTGATAATATTACCGTTGCAAAGGAAGCCGATGGTTTGATAGAATGGAGCGCCTCTTCGGAACAAAACGGTCTGAAGTTTCAATGTTTGGCATACATGGAATTTGACGGTTATGCCCGTTATCACATCAATTTGTCTTCTTCCGGAAAAGAGATAACAGCCAACGATATAGAGTTGGTTATCCCATATACTCCGGTAGCGTCGGAATATTTTATGGGGATCGGCTACCACAGTTACAGTGGAGGTTATCGCCCAACTAGTTATATCTGGGATTGGGACGGCCCTTGGGACAGTTTTTGGATGGGAGGCGACAAGGCCGGTATGCATGTCGAATTCAGAGGCGGAACTTATCATGGACCTCTTCAACGGGATTACAAAGTGGCTCCGCCCAAAACATGGTACAACAACGGATCGGGAAATATCCGTTTGGCAGGAAACAACGGACAGGTGGCTACGGTAACAGCATCGACGGGTAAAACCAAGATATCGGCGAATGCGATGGATTTTGAATTCGCCTTGTTGATAACACCGGTAAAGCCAGTCAATCCCGCAAAACATTTCTCTGAACGGTATTGTCATTCGTTGGGCGCTTTTCCCAAAGCGGCGGAAGACGGTGTAAACATAACCGTTTTGCATCATTCCACACATTTGAATCCGGTCATTAATTATCCCTTTATTGTGAGGGATTCCTTGGTCAGCCTCATCAAGAGACACCATAAAGAAAACCGGATGATCAAACTGTATTATACCGTTAGAGAATTAACGAATTATACAGCAGAAATTTATGCACTCAAAAGCTTGAATCACGAAATATTTACATCAGGTATTGGTTACGGAACACCCTGGCTTTGCGAACACCTGATAGATGATTACAAAGGAGCCTGGTATTCGGAGCTTCCCGGACAATTTTCGGATGCTGCTATTGTCGTGAATGGCTTCTCGCGGTGGATCAATTATTATCTCGAAGGATTGCGCTGGATGTTTGAAAATTACGAAATAGATGGCGTCTACATGGACGATGTCGCTTTCGACCGGGAAGTCATGAAACGGATGCGTAAAATCATAGCTCGTTATCGTCCGACCGCTCTTATCGATTTGCATTCGAGCGAAACATATTCGATGGGGCCGTTCAATCAATATGCAGGCTTTTTTCCGTATATCGACCGGATATGGTTCGGCGAAAGCTACCAGTACAACAAAATGACGCACGACGAGTGGTTTGTAACGTTTTCCGGTATCCCGCTCGGATTAATGGGCGAACTGTCTGAAGACAAAGGAATACCGCCGTTAGGCATGGTTTATGGAACAACAGGCAGGCATTCGTATGGAAAATCGCCTGCACCTGTCTGGAAATTATGGAAGGAATTTAATATTGAAACCTCGAAAATGCTCGGTTATTGGGATGAAAATTGTCCGGTAAAAACAAACCAGGCAAATGTCAAGGCAACCGCATTTGTTCATCCGGATAAAATATTGATATCCGTGGGTAATTTTGACTCAAAAGACCAGGTGATTCGCTTGTCCTTCGATTGGAAAAAATTGGGACTGGATCCTTCAAAAGTACATCTTTATGCGCCGTCTGTCGAAAATTTCCAGGATGAAAAAACCTTTGGTATCAACGAACCTATTCCCGTAGAAAGCAAGGGAGGCTGGTTGTTAATATTGTCTGGAAACAAATAATAATCAGGTTAATTTCTTAAACGATGAAAAAAGCTTTATTTAAAAAGATTGCCCTGGTTTTAGGTTGTGCTGGTGTATGGTTGGTACCGTGCCGGGGTGAAAATACATTTTTGCCGGACAACAGTGACAAAACTGAATTGTCTGCTGTCGGACAGACAGAAAGCGCCGTCATGCACATGAATGATGGTGGAGGGAAACTCACTGTAACCCCGGCTGCTCTGTCTTTACAATTGAACGAAGAAAAAGTTGTGGTAATCAACGGTGGTGCAGCAGGTTACTGTGTTTCTGAAATTAAAGCAATAACTGATATGACTGGTGCTGACAAGGATCTGGCTGGTTATATCCTGGATGGCAATAGATTGACAATAAAAGGAAGATTACCCGGTAACATAGATGTAGTTATAACAGACGGCGCCGGAGCTAAAACCATATTGAATCTCAGGGTGAATGCCACGCTGGAAAAAGGTTTTGTACTGATCCCTTTCGGCAGTTTCATGATGGGGAGTGAAGATGGCGACGACCGGGAAAAACCGGTTCATCGCATTACCTTGCCGGAAACCTATGCTAAGGGGACTACAGAAGTCACGAACGCACAGTTTTGTACGTTTTTAAATGCCAAGGGAGTGAAATCGGACGGACAATGCAATATAAAAGGTTACGGGCAATGGCGGATTATTTCAGCAGGTCCTTGGGGGCTTGAATATGTTGGAGATAAATGGCAGCCCCAACCCGGTTTTGAGAATTATCCTGTGATCCGGGTCAATTGGTACAGTGCCAGGGCGTATTGCGATCATTACGGTTACCGCTTGCCCACGGAAGCCGAATGGGAATATGCGGCGCGGGGAGGTGAAGATTTTAAATATTCGGGTTCCGATAATATAGATGAAGTGGGTTGGTACATAGGTAATTCGGATAATGCTACACACGCTGTTGCCGCAAAAAAGGCCAACGGTTATGGCCTGTATGATATGACCGGGAATGTATTCGAATGGTGTAATGACTGGTACAATGGCGAGTATTATGAACATGGTCCCGGGGTGGCCCCGCAAGGACCGGAGTCGGGATTGTACCGCATGTTGCGTGGCGGCTGTTGGGATATCAGCGCATATTGTAGCCGTGCATCTTTTCGTTACAGCGACGGCGTTGGAAGTCGTGGCGAATACTATGGATTCCGCGTATGTCGACAGTTATAAAATATTAACATAACCAGTTAAATGTCAAATTTTGAAAATTGTTTAAATCTGAATCTCTGTACTTTGTGTTATCATTAATCAATTAACCATTATTTAATCTAAATCATGAAAATATATTCGTTTTTGTTTCTGTTTTTTGTAGTTTCGTTATCGGTAATGTCACAGGAGAGACTTAAGCCAGAAAGACCAATTCCTGTTTTGGCATGGATGGGCGTGCCGCAGGAAGAAACATCAATCGAACGGTTTAAGGAACTGAAAGAGTCTGGGATAAACATCAATTTTGTAAATTATTCCGACATTACGGCAGTTGAAAAAGCGCTGGATCTTGCTCAAAAAACAGGGATTAAGATTGTAGCTGCTTGTCCTGAACTGGGAACCGACCCCGAGAAAACCGTCAAACGACTCATGAAACATCCCGCTCTTGCCGGTTATTACCTGAGGGATGAACCCAGCCGGAAAGACTTTCCTGAGTTGGGCGAATGGGCAAAAAAGATACAGGCTGTAGATAAGAGCCATTTCTGTTATCTGAATTTGTTCCCTACTTATGCAAGCAAGGACCAATTAGGAACAGAAACATATCGCGAATACGTGGAAACTTTTGTGAAAGAAGTTCCGGTGCAGTTTATATCGTTCGACCACTATCCATTAATGAAAAACCGGGTGTGTAACAAGGATTATTACGAAAATATGGAAATTGTAGCCGATATAGCCAAAAAGGAAGGATTACCTATTTGGGCCTTTGCGCTTGCTGTTGCGTTCCATGATTATGCCATTCCCACACTTGCCGAACTGAAATTCCAGGTATACAGCATCCTGGCTTATGGTGCGCAAACGGTACAATATTTTACTTATTGGACGCCGGTTACCGATATATGGGATTTTCACCATGCCCCCATTACTGTTGACGGGCGACGTACCGAAACCTACGATCGCATTAAATTGATCAACGGAGAAATTCAAAACTTTTCGGGTGTATTTCTCGGTTCGAAAGTAGTGTCGCTATGGCACACCGGAGATAAGATTCCCGCAGGAACACGTAGGATCGGAAAACTCCCATCGCCGGTCAGGATATTGGAAACGGAGGGATTGGGTGCAGTAGTGTCGCTTCTGGAAAAAGGGAACGATTCCTTTCTAGTAATCGTCAATAGGGATTATCAGAACCCGATGAAGTTGACTTTTGCAGCTGATCCTTCGGTGAAAAGAGTATTGAAGGATGGTACACTTGTCCCGGCATCTGCTTATATCAATGCAATGGATGTTGATCCGGGTGATGTAGCTATCTACACCTGGAAACGATGATAAATTAGAACATTGAGCATCGAAAGTGTCATATCTAGCGGAAGACCTGTCAGGGTTCGGTAGAACCTGACAGGGTCGATATATTCCCCGACTCTGTCAGCAGCTTCGCAGCCTGACAGGTCGTTAATGTGATGACTTGACAGGGTCACCATGTAAATGTTATGTATAAATCCTATAAAATTGTAATCATATGAAAGTCCGACACATAATACCCGTTATCCTTATGATGACAGTAACATATTCCTGTAATCAGAAGGATACGTTGAAAGATAATTTCAGGAATCCACCCAATGAATTTCGTCCGATGCCTTTTTGGCACCTCAACGGTCATTTGACGAAAGAAGGTATCGAAAAGCAAATCACTGGAGCAAAAACAATTTCCGGATTTGGCGGATTGGCAGTGCTTCCGGTTTCTCCGGCCCGTCGATGGACTGATGAAGTACCTTGTCCGGGAATGACCCCCGAATATTTGAGCGAAGATTATTTCGACCGTTATTCCGATATGCTCGAAGTTTCCAAAAGTCAAAATACCGAGATTATTTTGTATGACGATATTAATTTTCCAAGCGGTTCGGCAGGTGGGCGCTTTCAAAAAGAATATCCGAAATATACCCGGAAGAAAATGGTGAAGGAAGAGTTTCCCGTAAAAGGCCCCGGGAAAATTAAATTGTCCCCTTCCGATACCTCATGGTTGCTGATGGCTGTGTCCGCCATGAATATTGCTACACTTGAAGTGGCCGATTTGGCCGGATACATGAAAAACAGGCAACTCGAATGGAATGTTCCCCCAGGAGCGTGGCGGGTGATGTTTTTCTGTTGCAAATACAATGTCGACCGGCATGTCGACTATATGCAGCCGGAGGGCGTAAAGGAATTGATCAAAATGACTTATGACGAATACGCCAAACGATTTGAAAAGTATTTCGGGAATGTAATTACGAAAACCTTTTATGACGATGTCGGTTTCGTACACAACGAAGAAGTGTGGACGCCCGCTATAACGGATATTTTCAGGGAAAAATACGGGAAAAATCCAGCCTTGTATTATCCGGCGCTTTATTACGATATCGGCCCGGAAACGCAGGCTGCTCGTGTTGCATTTTATGATATCCGTTCAGAATTGATGGCCGAAGGCTATGTCAGGCAAGTTGCCGAATGGTCGGCCAGGCACAATCTGAAAAGCATGGGGCATCCGCCCGAAAATTACAGTCCGAATACAGTTGTGGCGCATGGCGATGTCCTGAAATATTACCGGCACACGCAAATACCATTGCTGGATGCCATATTTTTTTATGGAAGGGGGCTTCACGGTTTTAAACAAATAAGTTCAGCGGCCGATCTTGGCGATAAACCGGTTGTGGGAGCCGAATTATGCGGCGCTTTTCCAGCTGATATGGACTCGTTGACCCTTTTCCGCGTGGCGATGGAAGCGATGACCCGGGGCGTAAATTTTGTTGTTCCCCATGGTATGTGGTACGACGTTGATCCTGCACATGTACGGATTCCGCCATTAATTTCACACGAAAGTCCGATATTGGGGCCGTGCCTGCCTCGCTACAGCATGTACGTGGCCCGTTCATGCATGATGCTGCAAGGCGGACGTAGAGTTTCTGATATTGCGCTGCTTTCGCCCATAGCTGCAATACAAGGTGAAAGTTATATCAATCGTGATACTCATTCGGGATTGCCTGTCGCCAACTGGGTTCCCGGAAATGTTGTTCACCACCAGCTAAGCGACCTGCTTACCAATCAGCTCCGCCGTGACTTTACGTTTGTACATCCCGAGGATTTATGCAACGGGAAAATATCCATTGACGGGGACGAACTGAAATTGAATAATACAGTCAACATACAGCATTACAAAGTATTGATGCTTACAGGAGGCGATGTCATTTCGGTTGCAACCCTGGAAGCTGTCAAAAAATTCTACGACGCTGGTGGACGAGTAATTGCCACAGCTTCCTTGCCGTTTAAATCAGCCGAATTTGGACAGGATCAGGCCGTTCGCGATCTGATATCCGGCATGACGGGAATTGATCCCGAAAAGCATGTCAGTGAGAGCTTTTTAAAAACCAATCCGCAAGGCGGACAATTTGCCTTTATCCCGGCAGTAGACAGCAAACAATTGGAGGATGTGTTCAACAGGATGAATATCAGCGCCGATGTCCGTTTTGATGGGAACTCCTTATCCGGTAACAAATTAGGATTTTTGAATTATATCCACAAACAGAAGGATGGACGGGATATCTATTTTATGACTAATTCTACGGATAGCAATTTGTCCACCACACTCTGCCTGAGAGGAAAGTTCCGGAAATTGGAACGATGGAATCCCCATACCGGCGAAATAGTGCCAGTACCGGAGTTTGGAAAAAAAGACGGATCGGTTGAGGTAGACATTTCATTGCCTCCTGTTTCATCTTTATTTATTATTGGATATCCGAACTAATCCTGTGGCGGAAGACCTGTCAGGTAGGGTGTTCAAAACTCAGTAAAAAGTTCTTTCAAAAAACGCTTCTTTTTACATTTTAATACATTTAAAATAAGCAAATTGAATAAATAATACATGATGAAATTTATTTTACAAAACAGTACTCTATGTTTTATAATTATAAAACAGCGTTTACCAATACTTTCAATGTAATTTTTAATAAAAATTGCATGAAAAATTTCATCAAGTTTTGAACACCCTACCTGTCAGGGTTCGTAGAACCTGACAGTGTCGAATGATCTTAGAAGATAATTCAGAAAAAATATTGTTAATTATTAAAAATAAAACCAATGAAAAAACATTTCGAAATTTTGATTACGTCTGTATTTGTTTGTATGTTAATTTGTTGTGCTACCGGAAACCTTAAAGCAACCGAGCCGGAGCCCGTTTATAAATACACTTTTGATTTTTTAGGTGAAGACATGATGCCTATCGGTAGTTTTTGCGGAGATATTACCAGGACGGAAAATATTACCGAAGAGAACTTTGCAACCTTTGCAAAATCGGGTTTGAATCTCCTGATAGGGTCACCGGTATACGCCAAGCAAATCAACCAGACATTAAGTTTATGCGATAAAAACAACATGGTGTGCTTAGTGTATGATCCTAACATAGCGGTTGGGACAAACAGTAGCGAATATATTGCAGCCAATTTTGAAAGCATAAAAAAGTACAAATCATTCTGTGGCGTATATATTGTTGACGAACCCGGGACAGTCAGATGGAACGAATTGGGTATGTTGCACAACAACTTTCAAAAGGCTTTGCCGGACAAATTATATTACATCAACATTATTCCGGACTATGCCGACCAGGAACAATTAATCAACGGTGCCGGTGGTGGTATGTCTGTCGATGCGGGCATGACTTACGAAAAACATGTCGACAGTTACTTGGAAAAAGTAAAACCGCCGATTCTTTCATACGACTGGTATCCGATGATGAAAAAATATCCCGATATCCAGGCAGGATATTTCAAACAGATGGCTTTAATTGCCGACAGGGCGCAAAAGCACCGTATCCCATTCTGGGTCTGCATTCAGACAGTCAGTTGGATGGATGAGGCACGCGTATGTACACTGCCCGAACTGTTGTGGCAGGTAAACACAGCTCTTGGATATGGTTGTAAAGGAATACAGTATTACCGTTATTGGTCGTATGTCAGTCAGTGCGACCGTACCAACGAACAGATCGGTGCTCCGGTTTCGAAGACAGGAGAAATACAGCCCATGTATTACCACATGCAAAAAGCCAACAAGCAAATAGCCGCTGTAAGTAAAGTTCTGATAAATTCTACATTTAAAGGCTGGATAAAAAATGGTAATTTCCCTGCAAAACTTTCTCCGGATGAGATTCCGGCCAAAGATTTACTCGCTAAGTACGAAGTATTGAATTCGGTTTCGGGTGACGATTGCCTTGTGGGGTGTTTTAATCATCATGGACAACCGGCCTATTATGTTGTAAACAATAGCATCACAAAGGAAAACGCCTCCATAAAACTTGATTTTAGCAAGAAAGTAGGACTTGATATAACCATCGATGGAATAACTAAGCAAGAAAACAGCAAGAATGTCGTGCTTACGTTAGCTGCCGGAAATGCAGCCTTGATCACCATAAAATGATTGCAATAATCGGATAAAATAAACGCTACTTAAACGTTTAAGCAATATTTGTAAAACAATAATATACAGATTATGTGCCAAATAAAAAGAATACTCCTTTTATTGTTATTTGCGATAGTATACTCGTGTAATCCCGGGAAAAAAACAGTAACCCTACCTGCAAATAATGCGATGTCCACCACAGTCTATACCCCTGAAAAATTAGGTTATGAACTGTTTTGGGAAGATCAGTTTAATGGCACCGCTCTCGATCCCTCCAAGTGGGAGTTCAGAAGCCCGGGGCCACGTAGGGCTGGATACAATCTCCCGCGGACGGTACAGGTAAAGGATGGCTATTTAACCATATTTTATGATATGGCCCAGGATAGCGTTTTGGTGGGAGCCATCGGAAGCCAGGGACGGTTTGAAACAACTTACGGGTATTTCGAATGCCGTGCAAAAATGCCGAAATCGATAGGCCCATGGGCTGCTTTTTGGATACAATCGCCTAAGATATCGCAAGGAGAAGATCCGGCCTTGTTTGGAACAGAAATAGATATTTTTGAATATTTCAAAAAATATGGTGATGACATAACAACCCATGCTTATCACTGGGCTTACGGCCCCAATCAAAAAGGAGTAGGACCGTTGAAAAGCGAATTGAAAGGTTTGGGAGAAGGTTTTCATACTTATGCTTTGGAATGGACTCCCGAAAAATATGTTTTTTACATTGACGGGCTTAAATTTCATGAAGTAAGGGAAGCAATTTCGCACATTGACGAATATATGATTCTTAGTATTGAACCGCCTGGAAAGCGGTCGGACATAACAGAATCGTACACTCCTGATCCGTTTGTTGTGGATTATGTGAAAGTTTACAAGAAAAAAGGTTCAAATCCTAAACGTAAATAATTTGTATTCAATAATTTGATTTATGGTTTTGGGTCTCTCTCATGTGCAAAACAAATCATTTATCATTAACTAAAATAAGACAATGAATAGAAGAGTTTTCTTGAAAAACAGTGCGGGAGTGTCTGCTCTCCTGTGTATGAGTCCTTTGTTGAAAAGCTGCCGGGAAAAATCATATTACTCGGCTGAGGATTTTGAAAAAACACCCAAGATTGATGTTCATTTTCATTACAATACCCCGGACGATGCGTTTTTGAGGTATGCCAATACTATTGGCATGCACCTTGTCTCAGTATGTGTGGATGGAGGGCGGTCGATTGACGGACAGTTTGACACTGTTACTTCCCTGAAAAGTAAGCATCCCGGTATATTCGATTTTCTTGGAACATACGAGTCTGCTGGTTTTGATAAAGATGGTTTTGTTGAGAAAGCCATTGCCAGCATCGATAAATTTATGAATGCAGGTGGCAAAGGGATAAAGATATGGAAGAACATCGGGATGGTTTTGCAGGATGCAAACGGAGCATATGTGATGGTCGATAATCCTGTCTTTTCTCCTGTTTTCACATACCTCGAAAAACAGGGAATTCCCATGATGGCACATTTGGGTGAGCCACGCAATTGCTGGCTGCCATGCGAAAAAATGACAGTGATGTCAGACCTGCGCTATTATCAAAGAAGTCCGAAATATCATATGTATCAGCATCCGGAAATGCCGTCATACGAGGCACAAATTATTGCCCGCGACCATTTGCTGGACAAATATCCGAAGTTGCAGTTTATTGGCGCCCATATCGGGAGTTTGGAATGGAGTGTCGACGAAGTTGCCCGTCGCTTCGACCGGTACCCTCAGTTTACTGTTGACTTGTCCGCCCGTATAGGAAGCGTTCAGCTTCAATCGTACCAGGATAGAACTAAAGTACAGGCTTTTATGGAGAAATATCAGGATCGTATCTTGTATGGGTCGGATATTTCTATCGATCAGAAAAATACAGTCGATATAGACGAACGTTGCAAAGAGATACATGGCGTATGGTTATCGCATTGGAAATATCTGGCTACCGATGCGATGGTTCCGGCAAGCGAATTCAATATCGAGAATGCGCCGAAAGAGATACAGGGATTACAATTATCCAGGAAAATAATTGACAAAATATTTTATGAAAACTCCAAAAGGATATTCAATTTAGCTTAAAAACAGAAGCAAAAATGAATTCCTCATCCTTAACGGGATTAGTATGATTTACAAAATATATAAATAATTCTGTAAATCGTACTAATCCTGTCAAATGGATAATTAACTTTGTCCGTATTTCTTAGTTGAAGGAATTAAACGCAGAGATTAATTTAAATTATGGAGAGAATTTGCGATGAATAATCACATTAAGGTACAATTTTGTCTGTTGCTCCTTTTGTTGATAGGTAGTAGCGTTTATGGGAATATGCTCAGTCTGGACGGAAAATGGACATTACATTTCTGGCCACAGCCGGAAATACCGGTAACCGCACCGGACGAGATGCAAAATATACAATATAGGACAATTCCTGCCCGGGTTCCCGGTAATGTGGAACTGGACCTACAGGCTGCCGGGTTGATCAATAATCCCATGATAGGTAACAACGTATGGGAAATGCGTAAGTACGAAGGATATCAATGGTGCTACACGCGCAGTTTTCCTACGCCTGAACTCCGGCCAAATCAAAAATTACAGCTTTGGTTCGGCGGAATAGACTGTTTAGCCGATATCTGGCTGAATGGTAAAAAAGTCGGTTCGGTTGATAACATGTTGATTGAACATTCTTTTGACATAACCGGGTCTCTAGAGAAAGATAAGGAAAACGAACTTCAGGTAATCATTCGTTCAGCCGTGATTGAAGCGCAAAATTATCTTTTGAGTCCTTTGGGATGTAAGGGCACCAATGCCAATCCGGAATCGGAAAATATCCGGAAGGCTCCGCATTCATACGGCTGGGATATCCTGCCCCGGCTGGTCAGTGCAGGTCTGTGGAGAAGCGTTGAACTTCGGGTTGTCGATCCCATCCATTTCACAGATGTTTTCTGGATGACATCAAATGTAGATGTCAAGAATCGGAAGGCCCGTGTTATTGTGGACTATCAATTGGGTATTCCATTCGGGGAACTCGACAAACACCAGATGATCATCCGGCTCTCGAGGAACGGTAAAGAAGTATACAGGACGTCGCAGTTGGTATATACCCACGTGTCGCGCCATATGTTCACATTGAACGATGCCGATCTGTGGTGGCCCCGCGGTTATGGAGAACCGGCTTTGTATGAAGCCGAACTGTCTGTTGTCG
The DNA here is from genome assembly GCA_031551645.1 of Bacteroidales bacterium. Lineage (GTDB taxonomy): Bacteria > Bacteroidota > Bacteroidia > Bacteroidales > UBA4181 > JAIRLS01. Next base: position 39,640 of record JAVBNI010000066.1, read on the forward strand.
ACAGCAGTGATCATGTTCTGGCTTACGATAAGAAAAACATCGGTGTGCGTACGGTTGAACTGGATTTCACCGAGTTAACCACACCTGAGAATCCCGGAGAGTTTTGTTTCAAGGTTAATGGGGAAAAAATATTCATCAAAGGGAGCAATTGGGTTCCCATCGACGCCCTGCACAGCAGGGATGCTTCACTACTACCCGGTATCATGGATATGGTTGTCGATTTGAATTGCAACATGCTCCGGTGCTGGGGAGGAAATGTTTATGAAGACCATCCGTTTTATGAAAGCTGTGATAGAAATGGAGTTTTGGTTTGGCAGGATTTTTCAATGGGATGCACTATGTATCCGCAAAGCGACGATTTTGCAGAAAAAATAAAAAAAGAAGCCAAATCAGTTGTTCTCAAATTGCGGAATCATTCCTGTATTATATTATGGGCTGGAAACAACGAAAACGATGTTTCACTGAACTGGCAATTAAGGGATTTCAAGATTGATCCGAATAGAGATAGGATCAGCCGCAGGGTTATTTCCGATATCATTTATGAATTTGATCCGACTCGGTCGTATCTTCCCAGTTCTCCGTATTGCTCACCTGCATATTTTGCAGCAGGGGCTCATGAAAGCATGTTGCCCGAACAACATCTTTGGGGACCGCGCGGATATTACAAAGCACCTTTCTACACAAATGTAAATGCGCACTTTGTAAGCGAAATAGGGTATCACGGTTGTCCCAACAGGGAAAGTCTGGAGAAAATGTTTGACAAAGAATACGTTTACCCTTGGAAGAAAAATACATTTGAATGGAATGATCAGTGGCAGACCAAAGCGGTACGCTATCATCAATACTCGAACCAGACAATTACAAGAAACAACCTGATGGTCAATCAGATTAAGGAATTGTTTGGCGATGTGCCGACTGATCTCGACCAATTTATATTTGCGTCGCAGGTAGTACAGGCCGAGGCCAAAAAGTTTTTTATCGAATTCTGGAGGATGGATAAATTCAAACGTACCGGTATCCTGTGGTGGAATTTACGTGACGGCTGGCCGGTTATTTCGGATGCGGTCACCGATTATTACAACAGTAAAAAACTGGCGTATTTCTATATCAAACAAGTACAATACGATGCATGTGTGATGATTGGCGATGCAAAAAACGGGAACCATCCGGTCGTGGCGGTGAACGATACACGTACGGAAAAGCAGGGAACAGTGACAGTGAAGGATATTGATACAAAAGAAGTATTGTTTTCAGGAAAGTTTGTTATTCCGGTCAATGGTAAAACAGATATTGGCTATATTCCCCAGCATGACGGGCAGTCTATGTGGTTGATCGAATATATTGTCGATGGTGAAAGATATACAAACCATTATTTGGCCGCAAAGGCGCCTTTTAAATTGAAAGATTACCAGCAATGGTACAAGAAGTTAGGTGTTAAAAGATATTGATAGTACGAAAGTGATACGATTATTATGATTAATGGACGCGGACCAAAATACGAATATATCTGATGGATGAAGGTAATTTGTAGGTATAAAATTTGCTTAAACGATTAAGCCTAATTATATTTACACCGTAAAACGTCTTTGTAACAAAACCATAAATGTAAACCAAACAAAATGAAAAGTAAACAATCAATCAACCGGCGCGATTTTCTGTCAAGCGCTGCATTAATCGGGGCAGGTACCACATTGGGCACTGGTGCATTGTTAAGTTCATGTTCGGGACCGGATAAAGTAAAATATACCCCTTTAAGGCCGGCGAGTGAAATATACATTCCCGATCTACCCGATAAGGCTATCGAAGGAAAACCTCTGAAAGCGGCCATGATTGGCTGCGGATCAAGAGGGACCGGAGCGGCGATTAATTTCCTGAGCGCCGGTGACGGGTTATCTATCGTGGCATGTGCCGATATGTTCCAGGATAAGATCGATAATTGCCGGAAGCTGTTAAAGGAAAAAATGAACAACGAGGTGGCCGACGACATGTGTTTTACAGGATTTGATGCCTACAAGAAAGCATGTGAGCTTCCGGTTGATCTGATACTGATTGCTACACCTAACCTGTTCCACCCGTATCATTTGAAGTACGCTGTAGAACAGGGTAAACACGTATTTGTGGAAAAGCCGGCATGTGTCGACCCGGCAGGTTACCGGACTTTCCTGGTTGCCATTAAGCAGGCAGTATCCAAAGGCCTGAATGTGATTACCGGCGCACAATACCATCATGACCGCCCGTTTGTCGAGTCCTATCAAAAGATACAGGAAGGCTATATCGGTCAGATCACTTCCGGTAGTACTTATTATAATGGCGGGCCTTTGAAACCAGTCACCCGGCAACCGGGCTGGACGGATATGGAATATATGCTCCGCGATTTTTTCAGTTGGAGCTGGTTGTGCGGCGACCATATTGTCGACCAGTATATTCATTGGCTCGATGTATTTGTCTGGTTTTCACATCTCAAGCCGGTGAAAGTAACTGCCACCGGCTCGCGTATCCGCCGTACTGCGGGTAATATTTATGATAATTTCGGCGTTGACTTCGAGTTCGAAGGGGGTGTTCACGTAAGCGGTATTGCACGCCAGATAGCCGGTTGCGACAACCGCCGCGGAGCTATCATACAAGGTACTAAAGGATCTTGGAATAGCGACGATTTCGCTATCCGCGACCTTGCCGGCAATATCGTCTGGCAATACGACATGGAAGCGGCAAAGGCTAAATACAAAACAACCGATATGTATACGCTTGAGCACATCAACCTGGTCAACCAGATTCGTAGCGGTAAGGTTATTGATATTGCCGAAATGACAGCTACTTCGACACTAGCTTGTATCATGGCCCGCGAATCGGCTTACACCGGTAAAACCTTTACCTGGGAGCAGATGACAGCATCCGACCTTGACCTGATGCCTAAAGAATTGGCTTTAACCAATGTAGATATGAGTAAAGTCGGAGCAGTTCCTTTACCAGGAGTGGCAATACCCAACGGATAAAACTAAGTAATTGATTATTATTCGCTATCGCTCATGAGAGCGTTTCACTAAGTTGATGATTGAATATTATTCCCTTCGGTCATGAGGTCGGTTACTTCGTGAGACCGCTTCGCTAAGTACGCTAAGTTGATTATTTAAATCAATGCCAGACAATCGCATTAAAACGTCAATTATTTACTTGGATATACTTGATTATTATATTTTCGTTAAAAAAATGTAATATAGCTATTTGATAGGGTTGGCAGGATTTACATCGTACATATCATGTAAACCCTGTCTTAAAAATGATGATTAGGATATCTGTTAACGGAGAAAGTTTCTAATCGAAGTTTATTTTACACTAAAATTCTATAACAATGACATTTTCGCGTCGTAACTTCATCCAAACGGCGGCTGCCGTTTCTGCCGGGTTGGCTTTTGGAAACATACCAACTATGTCTGCCCGATCATCTGGTTCGGTAAAAAAGGTATTCCGTACCAGCCTGTATAAAGCCAATATCATCAAGGACCCGACTGACGAACTTTGCGATCAGTTGAAATCGGCGGGGTATGAAGGTATTGAAGTATCCAATTGGAATGTCACGGTCGCACAAGCCAGGACGTACCGGTCGATTGCTGAAAAATCAGGTCTTCGCATCCACAGCGTCATGCGGGGTTGGGCCAGTTTCAACAATGCAGACGCTACTGCCAGGAGAAAAACCATCGACGAAACCATAACTTCCATCCGTGCTGCTTCAAACATGGGAGCTGATACGGTGTTGCTTGTCCCATGCAGGATTGATGTCCGGCCAATGCCTGAGGCATGGGATTTCAATATTGATTTCGATCCGGAAACGCTTCAGGTGAAGACGGTTGTCAAAGGGGATAATAATCCTTACACTGCATATATCAAGGCTCAAAACCAATCGACGGAGATGTCCGTTAAGGCAATTGAGGAACTGATCCCTGTTGCAGCCAAAGAAGGCGTACGGATTGCCATTGAAAATGTTTGGAATAATCTCTGGTGTACTCCGGAATTATTAGCCGCTTTTGTTAGGCATTTCGAAAGCCCGTGGGTCGGCGGTTATTTGGATCTTGGAAACCACACGAAATACGCGCGGGCAGAAGAATGGATCAAAAACCTGGGACACAATATCGTAAAGTTGCACATTAAAGGATTTAAAGTTAACGAAGTAAAAAATAAATTTAACGGTGGGCCGGGTGATTGGGTGCCGATTGACAAAGCGAGTATTGATTGGAAATCGGTCCGTCAGGCCATTGATGACGTTGGATTCAATGGCTATATATCAGTTGAAGAAAAAGATTATGATTATTCGGGATATTCCGCGATATTGGACAAGTTTATCGATGGGACACTTTAATCTGAAATGTACAACACCTGTTATTTACAAAAAATGACAACAAATACTTTTGTGACCTGATTGCGTTGATTTTCTTTATAAAACTTTCAGACTATATCAACCATAGTTCACAAAATATGAAAATCAAAGCTTAAATGTAGAATGATATATGTTTTTACGCAATTAACTGGTTAATAGAAAATTAAATATCACATTATGCGGTTTGCTAAATATCAATTATTGTTACTCGCATGGCTGATAATGGTTTCTTGTTTTATCTCTAAAGCACAAGATGTTAAGAGCTATTTAAGTCAAGTCGGAGACTATGCTGGAATATATAATGGCAGGGCAGAGCTTATGTATCATGCTAAACTGTACAATCAGCTTCCTTATTACCAAAGCCCTGATTTCACGGAAGGAGAAATTATCTACAAAGGTAATGTCTATCCCAACCTACAAGTCCGTTTGGATCTATACAAAGAACAGATCATTATCTCAAGCCCGGAAAGGAGGTTCAGAATCATTGTCGATTCTGAGGAAGTACAAAAAGTAAGCTTACATGGTAAAACTTTTATTTGGCACACGCCGCCAAAGGAGAGTGGATTAAAATCAGGATTTTACATGCTCTTGGTCGATAGTGAGCCATTACAACTATTTTACAAGGAAACACATCTGGTCAGCGAAAGGACAGTACTCAGTGCACTTGAGCCTAATATTTTGTATAATAACACATTAACTAAAACTTATTATGTAGTATATGAAAATCAATATCATCCTGTGAAAAGGAAGAAGTCATTTGTTAAATTATTTCCAGGATATAAGAAACAGATTCGCACATATGTTAGAAAAAATAAATTAAATTTCAAACGCGATACAGATCAGAGTCTGATTTTATTGACCAATTATTGTGAAAAGTTATTGACCCAAAACGATAGCTTATGAAATGTTTATTCATGTTTTGTATTCTGATATTGCCCTGGGGATTCCACTCGATAACCAATGCGCAGCAATCCGTTCCGGTAGCAGGAGATAGTGTCGCTATCGAAAAGCTATTGGAAATAATCGAAGCTAATAGCTCTTTTCGCATCTATACCGATATCGACCGATCATTTAACGTGTTGATAAAAACAAACAATGCTTCGCCTATACAGTTATTGGAAAATGCTCTTGCAGAAACGCCTTATAAAGTTTCGGTTTTTGGTGATCATGTTTTTGTCTTGAAAACGGTGGAATTGGATGTTCGTTGCGCTATATTGCCCGGTAAGACAAAAATTCCGGAAAATCCGGACAAATATTTTACCCAAACCGAAGGAACGGAAAAAGCAACTTCGGAAAATGTTGTGTATGTTATAGGAAACCCATATGTAAAAGAAGTTCCGGCTAAGATACTGCTTAAAGGAAAAGTCACCGACTTTAAAACCGGTGATCCCTTTATCGGAGTTCACCTCATTTTGAAAGAGCCATATGTTGTTGCTACTACGGATAGGGACGGAAACTATTCCATTCAACTTCCTTCCGGACGCATACAATTGGATATAAGCGGACTTAATCTTCAAGACTCCCGCCGTCAGCTTATGCTTTATGGTGGTGGAACATTGGACATTGAATTGACAGAAAAAATATATCAATTGGATGAAATAACCATTACTGCTGAAAAGATAGATAATGTAAAAGGATTACAATTAGGTGTAGAACAGATTCAGGTAGCCAAAATAAAAAATATTCCCATGGCATTGGGTGAGGTTGATTTATTGAGGGTCATACAAACGTTACCCGGGATAAAGACTGTTGGAGAAGCCTCGTCGGGGTTTAATGTCAGGGGAGGGGCTACCGATCAAAACCTGATTCTACTCAACAACGGCACAATCTATAACCCCAATCACCTTTTTGGTTTGTTCACCGCATTCAGTTCCGATATGATCAAAACTGCCGATATATATAAAAGCAGTATTCCTGCGCAATATGGAGGGAGGATTTCTTCGGTGTTGGATATTACGGGAAAAGAAGCAAGCAAAGAAAAATTTAACGGTTCGGCAGGCATCGGATTGGTCACCAGCAGGCTCAATCTGGAAATTCCACTTGTCAAAGAAAGAACATCCTTATTGCTGAGCGGCAGGACGACCTATTCGGATTGGATTTTACGCCGGCTACCCAGCAAAAGCGGTTACAATAACGGAACGGCCGGGTTTTACGACCTGGGGATGGTATTCAGCCATCAGATCGATAAGAAAAACGCTTTGAATATATACGGGTATTTCAGTAGCGATCGTTTCGCTTTTGACGCCAATAAAAAATATACATATAATACTTTAAATGTTTCCGCTAAATGGAAAAGGCAATTTAGCGAAAAGTTTGTTGGAACTCTGGCGGCCGGATCTGATCATTATAACTACAAAAATACCGAGACCACAATCGAAGCCGAAGCCCACAATCTTTCCTTCGATATTAACGAAATATTTGTGAAAGCCGATCTGACATATTATATGGACAAACACAAAATAGATTTCGGATTTAAATCCATGTTTTATAATATCGGTTCCGGAACTTACGAACCTTTGGGAGAAGCATCATTAGTGCAACATGATGCATTGCAAAATGACAAGGCTTTGGAATCTGCATTACATATCGGCGACCAATGGGACATTACTCCCGAATTTTCGGTAAATGCAGGTATCCGTTACTCCATTTTCAATGCGATGGGGCCGCGCACCTATTATCAGTACGATCCCAGCATGATTCCTTATGAATCCACGATTATAGATTCGTTAAGTGTCGGTTCCGGAAAAATCTTTAAAACCTACCATGGCCCCGAGTTGCGTTTGTCTGCACGTTATATCATCAACGGTAATCTTTCCGTGAAAGCCGGATTCAATTCCATGCGGCAATATATCCACAAGTTATCCAATACGGTCATCATGTCGCCTACAGACATATGGAAGCTGAGCGATGCCAATATCCGACCGCAGAAAGGATGGCAGGTGGCCACAGGGTTATATTGGAATTCTTCGAGGAATAACTGGGAGTCTTCTATAGAAGTCTATTACAAACGGATGAACGATTACCTCGATTACAGAAGTGGTGCCAGGCTATTGATGAATCACCATATCGAAACAGATGTGATCAATACCGAAGGATACGCTTACGGAGCCGAATTATCCATCCGGAAGTCTGTCGGGAAGCTAAATGGCTGGGCAAATTATACATATTCGCGTACCTTTCTCCGGCAAAGTGATGATCTGATTTCAAATCCGGTAAACAACGGAGACTGGTACCCTACTAATTACGACAAGCCGCATGATTTCAAATTAACCGGAAATTACAAGTTCACGCAACGGTACAGTTTCTCGATAAATGTGGATTACAGCACCGGACGCCCGACAACCATCCCGGCAGGAAAATACTACAATCAAGAACTGAAATCCATACAGATATATTATACTGATCGGAATTCCTATCGCATTCCCGATTATTTCCGTACGGACCTTTCATTCAATATAGAGCCGAGCCATAGGCTGAGAAAACTGTCATACAGTTCTATTTCATTCGGTGTATACAATGTCACCGGCAGAAAAAACGTGTATTCAATATATTTCGTATCAGAAGAAGGAATAATGAAGGGATACCAGATGTCTGTCATTGGTATGCCTATTCCTTTTATATCATATAATGTTAGATTTTAAGCTTATGAATACCAATTCATTTGTCGCTTTTGTTATAGGTCTGTTACTGATTTTAAACGGTTGTATATCTGATTTTAATGCGGCGTTACCTTCTGATAACACCGCAATTCTGATTGTTGAAGGCGATCTTACTGAAAATACTGAAGCCGATTTCTACTTAAGCAAAAGTATACCAGTAAGCGAAAAGTATATAGCAGAACAATGTCACATTACTTCTGCCCGCCTGTTTATTATCGGCAGCAATGGTTACAAAAGTTCACCCGCTACTAACCTGAATAATGGCTACTACCGGATTTTTGTCGAAACCATGGAGAAAAATGTTGCTTATGGGGTTCAGATAGAATATGAAGGAGATACATACACTTCGGCGCTTTCTACCCCAGTATATACACCCGAAGTGGAGGTTTCCTGGACACAACCTGTAAAGGAAGGAGATGTTCATATCAATGTCTCTACACACGATGAAAAAAACATTGCCAAATATTTTAGATGGCATTATGAAGAAATATGGGAATTTCATGCGGAAAACATTACCACAGTTTTCTTCAACCCCGGTAGCCAAACATATTACGAGGATGGATCCATGTCTCGGTATTATTGCTGGAAGAAAAACACGCCTAAGAATATACTGCTCGGATCAAACGAGTCGCTGGTACAAGGCAGCGCTATGAGCAAAAAATTATATCATCATGCGGCTTCCGATGAACGTTTTTCCCTGCTTTACTCTGTAACTGTGACACAACAGGCCATCAGCAAGCCGGCTTACGAGTATTATCTGAATAAACAGACACTGCTTGAGGATATGGGAGGATTATTCACTCCCCAACCATCTGATAATTATGGAAACATTGTCTGTCAAACCGATCCTTCGAAAAAGGCGATCGGCTATGTTGAGGTCTCAAAAAATATATCGAAAAAAAGACATTTTATATATGCTGAAGAAATATCCAAACCAACAGTGAAAAGCAATTGCAATGTTATGACGATGAGTGAAGTTTACGAATATCTGGCCAGCAGCGAGATAAGTATTTCAGAATTTTATAACGGAGGTTATCGCCCCATAGGGATGGATAACCTCGAGGGTTGGATATCTGGTCGTTGTGTGGATTGCATCCTGAAAGGCGGAACAAAAAATAAACCGGATTATTGGCCTAACAACCATCAATAATAGAAATGAAAAATTTTGTAATCATATATTTGTTGTTGTGCGCAAACTTTTCGTTGAGAGCCGGAGATCCGACAGTCGAACGAGTATTGATGCATACGGATAAATCATGCTATGTGGCCGGAGAGTCAATTTGGGTGAAATTCTTCGTTTTCGGCCGGGATTTTCAACCTTCCGGTCTGAGTAAGGTCGGTTATGTGGAAATCTGCGATACCGAACGACCACAAATGCAATTAAAGCTGGCATTAGAAAATGGAAGCGGCGCCGGCAAAATACAAATTCCTGCCCATCTGCCTTCGGGAATTTATCAACTATCCGGCTATACCCGTTTTATGCGAAATGAAGGCGAAGATGTCTTTTTCAAGAAACAAATTGCTATTATCAATGTAGGAATCCGGTCGACTTCTGACCGGATTGAAATAGCCGATTCATACGAAAAACAACAGACGGTGGAATCGAAATCGTCCGGTATCAGGATAAAAACAGACAAAGATGAATATGGTAACCGGGACTTGGTAAACCTCGCTCTTGAACAATTACCCGAAGATATGGTAGATATGGTCGTTTCCGTAAGCCGTAACGATTCGGTAATATTTTCAACAGAAGTCGACAAACGAGAATGGCTGGATCAGAAAATCGGCGAAACTACTATTGGTACCTCTCTACAATGGCTTCCTGAATACGAAGGGCACATCATTACAGGACGCTTGATCCCGGAAACAAATGATAACCAATATTTATCCAGCATTGCATTCGTAGGCAAGGATATCTGTTATATGAGCGGGAAAGCCGATCCCGGTAACGGAACGGTCTCTTTTTTTACTACCGGAGTACACGGACAAGCGGAAGTTGTAACATCTGTGATTGATATTGCATACAACAAAGCGCCTCATCGGATGGATCTGATCACTCCTTTTGGCGAATACCTACCTCAAGAATTACCGGTAATGAAGATTTTTCCAAGCAAGAAACAATTAACAGAAAGGTACATTGGGGCACAACTACAAAAGAAAACAGAAAAGGACACCGTGCCGTTGGGAAAATATTACCATTTTCCGGTTTACGCCCGTTATGATCTGGATGAATATGTCCGGTTCAACACCATAAGCGAAACGATTTTAGAACTTATAATGAATGTTCGGGTTGTAAAAAAAGATGGAAAAAGAAGGATTAAAGTATTCGCAAAAGAAAAAAAAGAGCTTATAACCGATAACACTCTGGTTTTGTTAGACGGCGTACCTATCCACGACCATGAAGATATTTTAGAGTACAACCCGCAATTTGTCAAGATGTTCGAAATATACGACGGGTATTATATTTTTGGCGATATGGTTTACGATGGTATCGTGTCATTGATTACTCATGATGGAAAATTGCCTCATTTTCAATTGAGTGGAGAGTCACAGTTGTTTAAATATGATTGCCCTGAGTTACCTGTATCTTTTGCAACCCCCGACTATTCCGATAGCGTTGCCAGAAATTCCAGAAAACCGGATTATCGACATACCCTTTATTGGAATCCTTTTGTACAACCAATCAATAATGAGTCGGTTCAACTTTCGTTTTATACATCAGATTTGTGTGGGGAATTTGAAGTTGTTACCGAAGGGATTACGTTGGATGGTAAGGTGATTTATGGAAGTTCCCGGTTTCAGGTAAAAGAAAAGAAATAAGAATTGATTTATTGGAAATAGAAGTTGTAAATGTTATGATAAGGTCTAAAACTGAATTAATTAACAAATGAAAAAAAGTGCTCGTAAGGTGTTGGTATCCTGTGTGATTTCTATCTTTTGCCTGCAAATGACTTTCTCCAACCCGGAAGGCGGATCTTCACCGGTTGATGTCCGTATATTGAAAGATGTTGTGATATATGAGAACACTAGTTTCTATTCTTCGTTTCCTTCGGTCATAAAACGTCCGGATGGGGAATTGCTGGTGGCCTTTCGTCGCGCTCCTGACCGTCGTGCGTTTGGTGAAAAGGGAAACGACCACATCGACCCGAACAGTTACTTAGTGATGGTTCGTTCAACTGACGGAGAAAATTGGACAAAAGAACCGGAACTGATATATGCGCATCCGTTCGGAGGTTCCCAGGATCCTTGTTTATTGCAATTAAGGGACGGCACCTTGCTGTGTGCGAGTTATGGGTGGTCTTTCATCAAGCCGGAAGGTTTAGCAAATCTGAAAAGACCTATTTTTATTCTGGACAATGCAGTTTTCTTTGGCGGATACTTGCTGCGTTCTGCCGATGGCGGACAACAATGGAATGGCCCTATTTATCCTCCATCGCTTGAAATTGAGATACATCATACGTCATTTGGAAATAAAATACCAGCTTATAACCGGGGAGCATTGTGCGAAGGTAAGGACGGAAATATTTACTGGGCGGTGGCGGCAACCGATACTGTGTTGCTGGGAAGAACGTCCGTATATATGCTGATATCAAACGATAAGGGTATAACCTGGAATTATAGTAGTAAAGTTGCAGCAGACCCAAAGGTGTCCTTCAACGAGACTTCTGTTTATGAGACTCCTCAGGGTGATATTGTTGCGTTTTTACGTACAGCCGGAATGAATGATTATGCGTGCATTGCCCGTTCAAAGGATGGTGGGAAATCTTTCAAACAATGGGAGTCAATGGGTTTTAAGGGACATCCCTTGAATGCTTTGCGGTTGCCGGATAACCGGGTATTATTGACCTACGGATACCGGCATAAACCGTATGGAATCAGGGCGCGGATTTTAAATCCCGAATGTACCGATTTTACAACTGCCCAGGAGTTTGTTTTGCGTGACGATGGCGGAAACTTCGATCTTGGCTATACTTGGCCAGTGCTGTTGGACAACAACAGAGTACTGGTTGTCTACTATTTCAACAAAGACAACGGAGTACGCCATATTGCAGGAACTATTGTTGAAATTAAATAATCATAAAATTTTCATATACATATAACATGAAAAAGTTTTTATCCATTCCGATGAAATATTTTTTTATCGTAATTCTGGTTTTGTCGGTTATAGAAAGTAAAGGAGAGGGAGGATCCTCTAAGCAGGAAAATATGATGCGTTACCTTGAAAATGGGCGGCTTAAGCTTGGCATCGATTTGAGTATCGGCGGGGCAGTTACTTATCTGACAGATCAAATCAACGGTGGTGAAAACATGATCAATAGTTTCGACTGGGGACGACAGATTCAGCTCTCCTACTATAGCGGTCCCTGGCCTTATATTGGCCCTAACGGAGAGGAACCCGCCCCAACATGGATCGGGTTGGGTTGGAATCCGATACAGTCAGGCGATGCCGGAGGACATCGTTCCAAAGTATTAGAGTTTGAATACAGGGGGACCAACACCATGTATGTACGTTGTATCCCGATGCAGTGGCCGCATACGAAAGGAGTTGCAGCCGAATGCGAGTTTGAATGTATTTATACCTTAAATGATAATGTGTTCACCCTCGAGGCGACGATCATCAATAAGCGTTCGGACAAGACACAATACAGGGCATGTAACCAGGAGATGCCTGCTTTATATACCAACGGTCCTTGGTATAAGCTGGTTACCTATCTGGGCGACGAACCTTTCCAGGACAAACCTGTAACGGTGGTAGTGGATAAAAACGATGGAAAAGGATGGCCATGGGTACATTTTTATGCCCCTGAACGGTGGGTGGCATTAATGGATGAAACAGGAAAAGGGATAGGCGTATACCAGCCGGAAGTGATAACTTTTAACGGTGGATTTCACGGAGGCGATAGAGGAAAAGGAATTGGAGGCGAAAAAAGTAGCCAGACAGGACATATTGCCCCGATCAGGCGACAAATTCTGGATCACAATATCCGTTGGACATATAAAACATCATTCGTTCTGGGCACAGTAGAAGAAATACGTCAATTTGCCAGGGAAAATCAGCCGGAGAATGTTCGTCCCGAATGGATATTCAACAATTCACGCAAAGGCTGGTATTATGAAGGCGATGCAAAAGATACCGGTTGGCCGATTCAGGGCATGTTGAATGTGCAAGTTGGAAAAGATGCCCGTTTGGTGGGGCCGGAAACTTTCTGGAAAGCGGAAAATGCTCCCGTCCTTGAAATTGAAGGAGCTTTCACGGCAAACGGAAGCAAAGAAATCATGTTATCGGTGGAGATACAACCGGTTGGAAAATCAGATTTTACCGATTGGCTCAACTGGAGCGAGGGAATATATAATGAGGAAAAAGAAAGGCAGGATAAAGCATCAAAATATCCTCCTACATCATCATTTACAGTTAATCATAAAGTCCGGGTCGATGGTAAGAATCGGGTTTACCGGGTCGACCTTTCCAGCCAACCACAATATAAAGGTGCTGTAAAGAATCTTTCTGTGGGATTTCCCGGATATGCCGGTACAGCTAAAATAAAAAGGATCGGGTTTGCCGGGAAATAAAACCTCCCATAGTCTTGATGATTAACCAAATAAGTAATAGAAATGTAATGTGAGTCTTTTGTGTAATAATTATTTGTAGTTTTGCTTTGCTTAAACGTTTAAGCATGGTCGTATTTTTAATATTTGACACAAAAATAGTCATGTATTTCATCAATATAAGAATAAATCAATCATTTATATAATTGTCATTATGTCCAAACCTATTGTCACATTTATATTACTCGTATTTGTCATTAATCTGTTCGCACAAAGCACGGTTCAAAGTTTTTCGAATAGTTTCAGGTTGTTACCACAGCCGAAAAACATAGAAGTCTTAAATGGAACAGGACTAAATTCGGGTGATCTTCAAACCATACATTTGCAAAGTAAAGCAGAAAAGCCCGTATTGTACGGTGAACTTACCGATTTGCCACTGTCTGCAAATAATTCGTCACAGACACTCAGCCTGATGATCAGTAAAGACAAAAACATCCCGGAGAATGGCGAGGGATATGTTCTTGAGGTGGGAAACAAACGGGCAAGTGTCATGGCCCGGACGCAACAAGGACTCTTTTACGGATGTATCACCTTAAATCAACTATTGGAAGACGCCAAAGACCAGAATATGACCATTCCGCCTTGTAAAGTAACAGATTCTCCGGATATCGCTTATCGTTCGGTACATTGGGATCTGAAACACCACGTCGACTCGCTTTCCTACTATTACCAAATGGTCGACCGTTTGGCCGGAGTTAAGGTTAATGCGCTGATCATTGAGTTTGAAGATAAACTTCGTTATGAAAAAGCGCCTCTGATCGGCGCAAGCAACGCTATCAGTATTGAGGATTTTGCATCGCTTTGTCATTATGCGAGGAAACGGAATATCGAAATAAGCCCTTTGGTACAGGGTATAGGGCATGCCCCGTTCATCCTGAAACATGAAAAATATATTCCGTTGCGTGATGATCCAAAATCCGACTGGGCATTTTGCGCCTTGAATCCGGGGACCTACGAATTACAGTTTGCCTTGTATGAAGACGCCATAAAAGCGACCCCCGGAGGTAAATACATACATATTGGCGGCGATGAAGTAGGAAATTCACTGGGACAATCGGAGTTGGCGAAAAAATCAGGCATGCAGCCTTTCGAACTACAGATGTACTGGCTGAACAAAGTTACCGATTTCGCCAAGAAGCATGGCCGTATTCCTATTTTTTGGGATGATATGATTTTTAAGCTTTCCGGCCTGTATGAGACGACTTATTTGAATTTTCCTGTTGATGAGGCGAAAGCTACCTGGGCTGAGAACCGGCATCGCTTGGACAGTAACCTGAAACTGTTTCCGGATAATTGCGTATATATGCGTTGGAACTACGGATCACAATATGTATGGGGCAATAGGGCGGCACTTGACTGGTACAAGTCGAACAACCTGCATGCAATGGCAGCGACTGCAGCCCAAACCAACTGGATGCTCATGCCGAGAAACAATTCAAACAGGGAGGCCATTAAGGGATTTAGCCAGATTACCCATGAAAAGAAATTGGACGGCATTCTTTGTACGACCTGGGAAGATGGATCTCCACACATGGAAACGTTTATGCGGGGCATGTATTTTTTCGGCTTATATAGTTGGAATACCCGAAATATTGACGCAAAAGAAGCCAATGAAATATTCCGGCACAGATTTTATGGTCCGAAACTGGCTGATGCATCTTTCGAATTCCAGGATCTTTTGGAAGAAACATTGTCGTTTTGGGAAATAGCACTGATTGACGAAGGAGACAGGGATAAGTCGCGACGCCCGTTTGAGCTGATGACTCTTCCAGACCGTAATATACTTGGCGAATGGCGTAAAAAATACAGAGACAGGCTGATACTGGCACACCAGGCTGCTGCGAAATATTCACAAATCAAAGAGAAAATAGAGAAAAGCCAGTCGTTAGCCGTCCGGAATCAATATCATTTATCTTTGCTGTATCAAATTAATGAAGTGCAGCATTATCCAACTCGTTTGATTTTATTGTTGGAACAATTCGACTACATGCCTACCCTGGGAAAAACAGAATCTGTCCGTGCGCTTCGGACATGTGTAGATGATTTCAAAACGATTCGAGGAGATTTTGAAAAAGTATTTGCCCAAACGCGGGTATTGAATGCGCCGGATGACTACATCCTGGATTCAAATGCCAAGCATCCGCATCCGGCTAATGCCAAAACAACCGACTGGATGTACCGGTTCGAACTGGCCATGAATCAAAAGATGGAAGAGTGGTTTACCAATTTTGATCTTTGATGTTGTTCAGTTTTGAAGATATTGTGGTAATATCCCTTTACCGGTAGTAATGTCCGGAAACGACGTCCGATATCGATGGTATTTAGTTATCAGGTAGGAAATCGGCACGATAAGGAGTAAAGGCATCGATCAGTATACCGGGTTTAAGACAAACTACACCATGGGGTATGTCCGGATCTACAAAAAATCCATCGCCGGCATGTAGTACGGTACGCTCGCTGCCGATTGATATTTCGAATTCGCCACTGACCACATAGCTGTCCTGAGTATGCGGGTGAGTATGTATACCTGCGGCAGCCCTCGTTTTGAGAAATTCCACCTTGGCCATCATGATCTGTTTGTTCCACCCCATGAGTTGACGGCGAATGTCAACTCCGGCAGATTCCCATGCAATTTGTTCCTGGATAATGAATGTCTTTTTTGTGTTGGTCATGACAATGATTATTTGTTTGTCATTAATTCAGTGATGCTGATCATTGGACTCCGGCCACAGCCAGAGTCCAAATAAAACAGTTAACTTTCTTAGATACTGTGTTCGATACTTTATTTCTTTTTCTTTATTTGTTGCTGTTGTTTCTGCATTTGTTCCAACCGTTGCTGAAATTTTGATTTCTTTACCGGTTTGGTGCTGTTGGCATGCAGTTTTTGCAGGATTTTGTCCTCGTTGATCGACCGCTTGAATATTTCGTTCTGTATAATGGTAATGACATTGGCCAGGAAATAGTAATAGGTCAAACCGGCAGAAAAGTTATTGAGAAAAAACATGAACATGACAGGCATGATGTACATCATCGTTTTCATACCCGGCATGGCCGAAGAATCCATTTGACCGCTGCTCATCTTCATGCTGAAGATGGTTGTTACGGTCATCAGTATCGTGAATAAGCTGATATGGTTGCCGTAGAACTGTGAAATAAGCGGAATTTGAGCACTCCACTCAAAAATGGCATCATATGTAGAAAGGTCGGTTGCCCACAGGAACGATTCCTGTCGCAATTCGATGGATGCGGGGAAGAAGCGGAACATGGCGATCAGGATCGGCATTTGCAATAACATCGGCAGACAGCCACCCATCGGGCTTACTCCGACTTTCTTATATAACGCCATGGTAGCCTGTTGGCGTTCCATTGCTTTTTCCTTGGGGATGCGTTGGTTGATCTCATCGATCTGTGGTTTCAGCACACGCATTTTGGCCGACGACATGAATGATTTGAATGTGAGCGGGAGAAGTCCTATTTTAATGATGATGGTCATCAACAGGATAATCAGTCCGTAATTGTGGATAAATCCTCCCAGCCAGTCGAACAGGGGAATGATCACAAAACGGTTGATCCAGCGGATGATGTTTTTTCCGAGCGGAACGAGCCGTTCGAGACCAATATCGTATTTCTTGAGCGTTTTGTAATGGTTCGGGCCAAAATACATGCTCATGGGGATGGTTTGTGATGCCTGGCGCGGGTTAAACTCCATCCCGATCAGGGCATCATACTTCTTAATGTATTTATTTTGATCGAGCATCTTTTGCGATTTCAGATCGGCATTGGCAAAACTTTCTTTGGCAATCAGACCCCATGAGAAAAATTGCTGCTTGAAAGCGATCCAATCTAATCGCGTAGCAATTTTTTTCTCGTCAGCATCCTTGCTTGGACTCAACTCTTCCACATCGTCCAGGTGGTATTTGTAGAAAAGCATCGTGTATTGATTTTCGTTTTGTGCTCCTTTTTCCTGACGTGGCGAATACGCTTGCCAATTAAAATCGATAACGGTTTGGTTGTTTGAAATCAGCTGATTCATATTAACCAGCCGAACGTCGAATCCCATCATATAATTACCGGGTTTCATCGTATAGCGATATTCGATGAAGGAGTTGTCGCCTGCTTTCAGACGCATAACCAATGATGCCGAATCGTTACCGGCCTGGATATTCCTTTGTGCGTTCTGCGGGTCAAAATACAGGTCGGTGGTGGCAATGCTCCGGTTTTGAGCGAAGAAAGAAAATCCGAAAATGGTGGAATCACCATCGAAAAGGATCAACGGTGTTTTATCGTATCGCTTGTATTCTTTGAGTTCTACTGAGTATGGCCGTCCGCCTTTGGTAGAGAAAGTGACTTTCATCAAGTCGTTCTCCATGGTTATGAAACGGTTTTCTCCTTCGGCAGCATCAGCGAAAGCGCCGAATGCATCTTTGAGTTGCTGGTGTCTGGCTGTATCGGAAAGATCGGTTTTAGCAAGCGCTTGTTGCGATTGGGCTTCCGCATTTTGGATTTCCTGCATCAGACGTTCTTTTTCGACTGACTCTACCCTCATGATAGAGTCTCTTTGACGTTGCATTCGTTCCATCTCCTCTTTCGAAGGGCGGCTCCATACGCTATAACCAATTAATATTCCTATGATTAATAATAATCCGACAATTGTATTTCTATCCATTTATGACTTTAAATTTTCTTTTTTTAATGATAAATATGATTATGCCCGGCAGCAACAGGACGGTTCGTAAATACCGGACCGTCCTGTTGTTGTTTGTTACTACAAATATTTTACTCCATCGCCGCTTTCACAAAATCGACGAATAGCGGATGGGGATGTAATACGGTACTGCTGTATTCAGGATGGAACTGCACGCCGACAAACCACTTGTGGGCCGGAATTTCCATAATTTCCACCAGATTGGTTTCGGGATTGTGACCTGTAGCCTTCATCCCCGCCTGTTCAAAAGCGCTCAGGAAAGCGTTGTTGAATTCGTAGCGATGACGGTGGCGTTCAGATATTTCGCTACGTCCATATGCAGCGTATGCTTTACTTCCTTTTTCCAGTTTACAGGGATATGCACCCAGACGCATCGTCCCTCCCTTTTCGGTGATGCCTTTTTGCTGTTCCATCAGGTCAATTACCAGATGAGAAGTAGCATGCACCATTTCGGTAGAATGAGCATCGGCTAATCCTAAGACGTTGCGGGCAAATTCGATCACGGCTACCTGCATTCCCAAACAAATTCCTAGGAAGGGGATATTGTGTTCACGGGCATACCTTGCAGCAAGCAGTTTTCCACCAAATCCTCGCTCACCGAAACCAGGCGCTACCAAAATGCCATTGAAGTTCTTCAGTTTTTCGTCTACGTTGTCTTCATGGATGGATGCCGATTGTACCGACACTACTTTCACTTTACATTCGTTTTTGGCGCCTGCATGGATAAACGATTCGATAATCGACTTGTATGCGTCGGGTAACTCAACGTACTTACCTACCAAACCAATAGTGACGGTTTTTTTCGGGTTTTGGAGTTTACACATGAATTCGCGCCAGTCATCCAGCGCCGGTTCGTTGTCGGTGTCGAGATTCAGTTTACGAAGTAAGGTCTCGTCTAACTTTTGTTCGAGCATGAGTAACGGCACTTCATATATGGTCGATACATCGAGGGATTCTACCACAGAGTCTTTGTCGACGTTACAAAACAGGGCTACTTTTTTACGCATGTCGTCCGACAATTTTCTCTCTGTGCGAAGTACCAATACATCGGGTTGTACTCCTTCTTCGAGCAACATCTTCACGGAGTGTTGCGTGGGTTTTGTTTTCAGTTCGCCAGCTGCAGCAATATAAGGTACCAACGTCAAATGAACTACAGCTACATTATTAGTCCCCAGCTCATAACGTAACTGCCGTACTACTTCGATATAAGGTAACGACTCAATGTCACCTACGGTACCACCGATTTCGGTGATTACCACATCCATTTTGCTTTTGTTGCCAAGCAACAGGATGCGGCGTTTGATCTCATCGGTGATATGAGGAATAACCTGTACTGTTTTGCCAAGGTAATCGCCCCGGCGTTCTTTCGAAATCACTTCCTGGTATACTTTTCCGGTGGTCACACTATTAGCCTGGCTGGTCGGAGCATCAAGGAAACGTTCGTAATGCCCGAGGTCGAGATCGGTTTCGGCGCCATCCTGAGTTACGAAACATTCGCCATGCTCATAGGGATTAAGCGTTCCCGGATCGATATTGATGTATGGATCTAATTTTTGAATGGTTACTTTATAGCCTCTGGATTGGAGAAGTTTGCCAATAGAAGCTGAGATGATACCTTTTCCCAACGAAGAGGCAACACCTCCTGTCACAAATATATATTTGGTTGACGATGGTTTACTGTTACTTTTCACTTACTAATTATTTTATCTTTTCCGCGTATCTTTATGGTTTTATAATTCTGATATACAGATTATACATCTTCATCTACATTGTCAATCATCCTGATTTTATCTTCAAGTTCCTTCATTTCAGTACGTCCCTGTTCGATCATGCGTTCTACGTTGGCAATCATGGCTTCCGAGTTTTTTGATTTGGAGAAAAAGCCAATGTTGTTTTCCCACACGATAAGATCGCTTTGCAACTGTTGGTACTTGCGCACCAATTTATCGCGTTCCGCATCAAGTCTACCCCGCGATTGTGGTGCAGATACCAGGTTTTCTATTTTGGTTTTGTACCGCAGAATGTTCCGTTCGTTTTCGTTTAACTTTAAGGAATCGAATTGCTTAGTGATAGCGCTCCGGTATTCTTCCTGGATTTTCTTTTTGAATTTAATCGGTACAAAGCCTATTTCACTCCATTCGCGTTGAAACTCTTTCAACTGTTCGAAACTTTTTTCAGGACTTTCTGAATGTACGTAACTTTTGACCCTTTCGATCAAATCTTTTTTAGCTTTCAGGTTATTATCGTATTCAGAATCAATGCTTGAGAAATGTTTGCTTTTGTTTTCGAAAAACTGGTCGCATGCCGAACGAAAACGTTTCCATATTGTTTCGCGATGTTTTGAAGGAACACTACCAATTTCCCGCCATCTTTTCTGCAGGTTAATCATGTCCTCGGTAGTCGTTTTCCATTCGGTGCTGTCTTTGAGCGCTTCTGCCTGTACACAAAGATCTTCCTTTAACTGAAGGTTATTTACCTGTTCCGTTTTTTCCTTGCTGAAAAACTCACGTTTCATGTTGAAAAACCGGTCGCACAGTGTGTGAAACTGCTTGTATGTCTTTGCATTATCTTTCTTAGCCGCATACCCAAGGGTATTCCAGAGCTTTTGTAACTCAATGATCTCTTTGGCATTTTTTTCCCATTGCAACATGCTGTTCAAGGGGCGTTGCGATATTTCTTCCACCTTTTCGCAAAGGGCTTGCTTGGCTTCTAGGTTCTGCTTTTGTGTTTCTTTCAGGGTTTCGAAATGCTCCTGGTGTTTCTTGTTGATTTGTGTGGACGCTGCTTTGAAACGTTCCCAAATTTCGACACGCATTTCCTGGGGAACGGGACCTATCTCGCGCCATTGATCGTGGAAATTTTGAAGCGTATGGAATGCATTTACTACCGAATCTTCCAATAAAAGACTTTCTGCCTTTTCACATAAATCGATTTTGGCTTCAAGATTGCGTTTGAAATCCAGATCCCGCAGCTCCTTATTTATCTTGATGTAATCGTAAAAAATCTCTACATAATGGTGATAGGTATCCCAAAGATTCTTTACTTCCGATTGAGGTACCAACCCACCTGCCCGCCAACGATTCTGCAGCTCCCGGAATATCTGGAATGTATCACCTATTGATTCGTTGCTGCTGGTCAAATCTTTCAGCTCTTCGATAATCTTGAGCTTTTCTTCGAGGTTGGTTAATTTTTCGGCTTCGAGTTTTTCGTTTTGCGCATTGCGAAGCTCACGATATTTGTTTTGAAGATTTTTGAGGATCAATTCTTGAGCGTCTTCTTCATAAACATAATCGTCAGCTACACCACCTCCGTCAACATATTGCTGACGGCTTGCTTCCTGTTCGGTTTTCAGTTTTTTATAAAAGTGAAACTTGATGGCATCGATTTCGTCCCGGATAGCATCCACATCACCAGCATCTATCAGGTTTCGTAGCTGTTCGACCATTTCTTCCCGGCTATATGTCGAATAATCAATTTCTACTTTTTCCTGATCGGCCGTATCATCCTGAAGTTCTTCAGGCGTTTCTTCTTCCTCGTTTTTGTTTGTTTCGGCTTCTGTTTCCGGAACGTCCTTTTCTTCCGTTACTTCAACTGTTTCAACTACTTCAACTGAATCTGTTTCAGATTCGCCTGTGGGAATATTCTCGTTATTCACTTCAGAAGCATCCGTTTCCGGGATTTCATTTTTGATGTAAATTTCATCGACAGGATCGGCATGATCCGGCACAATCGTCTTTTCGGACGGGGCGTCTTCCGGTTCTGCTGACAGGGTGTCTTCCACTTTTTCATCTATGATAGATTGTTCTTCCGACTGTTGCATGGCGTTGACAGATTGGATATTATCTTGATCCAGTTCAACTCCGGCTTGCTCTTTGGGGTCGTTCGTCATAGCTATTTACATCAAAAAATTAAACTTTTTTAGCCCACGAAAATAGGTATTTAACACCAAATCCTCAAAGATTATTCGAAAAATGTTTTTATGCGGGTATTGGTTTTATCTGACATTCACCTGATATTATGGTGTACATCATACCTTTTTCGTAGTATTACACGGTATGTTATGATCTGTCACAGTATGATTTGTTGTAAATTGTATGTCATATTCTGTTCGCGAAATTTTATTATTCCTTTTCGCTTAATTCCAGCCATCTGTCAGTCTTGGTGTCTATCTCGGCGATAATGTCGCCGATACGCGTCGAAGCCTTCACGAGTTCCTCGTGGCTGGCCGTACCTTTGTTCAGTAGTTGTTCCAGTTCTGATTTTTCAACTTCAAGTGCGGCCATGGATACTTCCAACTCTTCCAATTCTTTTTTTTCGCGGAAACTGAGTTTGTTTTTGTTCTCTTTTGAAGCAGGTTTCTGGTCCGGTTGTTTTTTTGCTTGCATTTCACGTACTTCCCCGGCTTCAAGTTCCATACGATAATTCCGGTATTCCGTGTAATTACCCGTATAATCCTTGATGTTGCCATCTCCTTCAAACACAAAAATATGGTCGACCAGCTTATCCATAAAATAACGATCGTGTGACACGATCACCAGACAACCATTAAACGATTTCAGGTAGTCTTCGAGAATATTGAGCGTCACAATATCCAGGTCGTTGGTCGGTTCGTCGAGAATCAGAAAATTAGGATTTTGTATCAGTATAGTTGCCAGATAAAGACGTCTTTTTTCGCCGCCACTGAGTTTTTCCACCATTGTGTATTGCATCTCAGGGGGAAACAGGAATTCGGTAAGGAATTGTGACGCCGATATCTGGCGGCCATCGCCCATAGTCACTGTTTCGGCCAGATCCTTTATAATTTCGATCACTCGCTGCCCTGGACGAAAATCGATGCCAGCCTGCCGGTAATAGCCATACACCACTGTTTCTCCGGTTTCCACCTTGCCTGTATCTATCGGTTCGATGCCTGTAACTATGTTCAGGAAAGTGGTCTTTCCCGTACCGTTCTTACCAATGATGCCTATTTTTTCATTCCGTGAAAAAGTGTAGGAAAAATCGTTGAGGATTACTATATCATCAAATTGTTTTCCAACATGATCCAATATCAATATTTTACTACCAAGCCGGGCAGCTTGTACATTCAATTCAATATTCTTTTCATCATTTCGGCGATGTGCTTTTGATTTCAATTCGTCGAAAGCATCCACGCGGTATTTTGCTTTGGTGCCGCGTGCCTGGGGCATGCGCCGCATCCATTCGAGTTCGGTACGATACAGGTTTTTGGCTTTTTCTGTTTCAGCCTGCTGTTGTATCATGCGTTCAGCGCGTTTTTCGAGGTAATAGCTATAATTTCCCTTGTAACGATATGTTCCGTTCTTTTCCAGTTCGATGATTTCATTGCACACCCGATCGAGAAAATAACGGTCATGTGTCACCATCAGGAAAGCGCTATGGGTTTTACGAAGATATTCTTCGAGCCATTCCACCATGTCGAGGTCGAGGTGGTTGGTTGGCTCGTCAAGCAACAACAGGTCGGGTTCGTTGATTAGCAAATTGGCCAAAGCCAACCGTTTTTTTTGCCCACCGGACAGTTGCCCTATAGGCTGATCAAGCCATGTAATTTTCAAGCGGCCGAGTATTTGCTTGATGCGGACTTCGTAATCCCAGGCTTTCAAATGGTCCATTTGCTCCATGGCATGTTCCAATGCCCTTTTGTTGCCCGATGTCAAGGCTTGCTCGTAGTTCGAAATCACCTGTACCATTTCTTGCGACGATGCAAAAACGGCCTGAAATGCGGTTAATTCAGGTGAAAAATCAGGATCTTGTTCCAGGTAGCCGATGCGGATATCCGGCATCCGGATGATAGTACCAACATCTGGTGTATCCTTGCCGGCAAGGATGTTCAATAATGAACTCTTTCCTGCACCGTTACGTGCGATCAAAGCCATGTGCGAATCGGTATTGATGTTTAAATCAACCCCTTTGAATAATTCAATATCGCCATACGACTTGGCTAATTGTTCCGCCTGTAAACAACTCATCCGCAATTTTATCTAAAAACCGGACAAAAGTAGTCAATCCAAAATAATGTTGTTATAGTAGAAATCATTTTTCGTGGTTCCAGATTTTTTTGAGCGCATCCATGCTTTTATAACAGGTTAGATCGATTTGTACGGGAACGATTGAAATGTAATTGTTTTTCAAAGCCCATTCATCGGTATCAGTAGCTTCGGGTTCTTCGTTAAAAAAATCGCCTGTGAGCCAGTAATATTCGCAATTGTTCGGATCGACCCGGTAGTCGAACTCTTCCTGCCAGTAACCGCGTGCCTGCCGGCAAGCGCGTATTCCTTTGATATCGGATGCAGGTATATTCGGGATGTTGACATTCAGGCAGGTGCCCCTGTTCAATCCATTGTCCAAGGTGCTTTTAATGACCTCCCTGACATAGTGCATGTAAGGATCGAAATCAGCTTTGGGCGAATGGTCGAGCAATGAAAATCCAATAGCAGGGATGTTGTACATACAACCTTCGATGGCTGCCGCCATGGTTCCCGAATAAAGCACGCTCGCCGAAGAATTTGCTCCGTGGTTAATACCCGCAAGTAACAGGTCGGGATGCCGTTCGACCAATTTATTGAGTGCTATTTTCACACAATCGACAGGCGTTCCGTTACAGGCATAAATGGTTAATCCGGGTTCTTCAACATATTTTTCAATGCGGATAGGAACTTTTACAGTTATGGCATGCGACATGCCCGAACGGGCTTCGGTCGGAGCCACCACCAACAAATCACCATACGGGCGTGCGGCTTCGATAAGCGCTTGCAAACCACCGGCACGATAACCGTCATCATTGGCAATAAGAATAAGAGGACGTTGTTGATTCATGATGTTTGAATTTTTACTTGGAGTGGTTTCCACATTTCACCGGATCGGTCAGTTTTATTTTGCACATGTGAAAAACCCACTGATGCAACATATGATGCTTGCTCAGTGGGCTTTAACCTGTCTAACCCTATTGATGAGTCAACAAAGATAAATATAATTTATCGTTTTTCGTTGGAAAAAGAATAAGGAAAATCTTCTTTATTGATACCTCGTTGTGTATTAGGGCGTGCAGCCATATCGATATTTATTATCGCGCCTTTGATTAATGATTCATGGCTCAGGAAATTTTTCGAATATGTATTGCCATTATAGTTCATGCCATTGATATAGCGATTGCGTTCATTGTTGTTGGGCGAATTGATGACAATTTCTTTACCGTTTTCTAATTTGATTGTTGCCTTTTTAAACAATGGCGCTCCCATCACGTATTCGTCGCTAGCGGGACAAACCGGATAGAAACCGAGTGCGGTAAATACATACCAAGCAGATGTTTGTCCGTTGTCCTCGTCACCGCAATAACCGTCGGGTGTCGGCCAGTAAAGCCTGTTCATTACCTCGCGGAGCCAGTATTGCGCTTTCCACGGCTCGCCGGAATAGTTATAGAGGTAAATCATATGCTGGATAGGCTGGTTGCCGTGTGCATAATTACCCATGTTCATGATTTGCATTTCACGTATTTCGTGAATGACAGCACGGTAATAACTTTCGTCGAATATCGGCGGAACACTGAATACAGAGTCGAGCATCAGGTTGAATTTATTCGTGCCACCCATGATATCAATTAAACCTTGTACGTCATGAAATACCGACCAGGTGTAGTGCCAACTGTTTCCTTCTGTGAACGCATCACCCCATTTCAATGGATTGAATGGCGACTGGAAAGTACCATTTTCATTGCGTCCGCGCATCAGGCTGGTTTCCTTGTCGAACAGGTTGCGATAGTTCTGGCTGCGTTTAGCGAATATCTCGGTTTCCGAGGCCGGCCGATTCAGTTTTTTACCTAATTGGTAAATACACCAGTCATCATAAGCGTATTCGAGCGTACGTGCGGCGCTTTCATTGATCTTCACATCATAGGGAACATATCCTAACTTGTTATAATATTCGTATCCCAATCGTCCTGTCGAACGTACCTTCGGATGGACATGATCGGTACCATAAAGTACACCTTCATATAATTTCTGGATATCGTATCCGCGGCAACCTTTCAGGTATGCATCGGCGACAATTGAAGCGGAGTTGTTACCCACCATGCAATCGCGGTGTCCCGGACTGGCCCATTCGGGAAGGAATCCGCTTTCAAGATAGGTATTGAGCAAACCTGCCTGCATTTTTTCGTTCATCGAAGGATACACTAAGTTCAGGAATGGAAAGAGGCACCGGAAGGTATCCCAGAAACCGGTATCGGTAAACATATATCCGGGTAATACCTGGCCATTGTAAGGACTATAGTGTACAACATTTCCCTTTGCATCGATTTCGTGCAGCATCCTCGGAAACAGTACCGAACGATAGAAGCAGGAGTAAAACGTACGAGTTTGGTCTGCCGTACCGCCTTCTACCATGATGCTTCCTAAAACCTTGTTCCAGGCAGCTTTTCCCTTAGCCATGACCTGTTCGAATTTGTTGTCACCCAATTCTTTCAGATTTATTTCAGCTTGTTCGTGGCTGATAAACGACGAGGCTACGCGGGCATGTACTTTTTCACCCTTCCGTGTACTGAACCCGATAACGGCTCCCGTATGGTCGGCTTTTGCTTCCAGTTGGCCTTCTTTCAAGTCCTTGCCGCTGAAAGTGGCCTTATAGGTGAACGGTTTGTCGAATACTACTACAAAATAATTTTTGAAATTTTCGGGCACACCGCCACTGTTTTTGGTGGTATAACCGATGATTTTATTTTCCTGAGGTATAATTTTGACATACGAACCTTTATCCAAAGCGTCGATGGTAACGTATGAATTATTGTTTTCCGGGAACGTGAACCGGAAGAAAGCCGCCCGTTCGGTTGGCGTAATCTCAGTCACAACATCATGTTCGGCTAAGTAGACACTATAATAATAAGGTTTAGCTACTTCAGCTTTATGCGAAAACCAGCTGGCGCGCTCGTCTTCATCGAAAAGCGGTTTCCCGGTAACGGGCATAATATCAAACTGTCCGTAGTCGTTAATCCACGGGCTTGGTTGATGAGTTTGCTTGAATCCACGGATTTTATCGGAATCATAGGTATAGCCCCAGCCATTACCCATCTTGCCGGTTTGCGGCATCCAGAAATTCATTCCCCATGGCAAGGCGATGGCGGGATAAGTATTGCCATTGGACAATGAATGTTTTGACTGTGTACCCATCAGAGGATTGACCCACTCGACAGGGTCGGTCACTTTATCGACTGTTTGTGCTGAAATTCCCAGGCATACCAGGGAAATAAGAAAAATAAGAGTGTGTTTCATACAAAAAAAATATTAAGCTGTTGATTTGACAAGGCAAATATATAAAATAATTAATACATCCAACTGTGCAAATTTGGCATGATGGCAATTTTTTCGGCTATTTGGCATTCATTAGCCTTAAACTGATCAATATTACGACCAGAGTGACGCCAACATCTGTGGCTATTGCCAACACCAGGTTGCTGAATCCGAAAAAAGCAAGCAGGATGAAAATAACTTTTACCATAATAGCACCGATGGTATTTCCTTTTATGGTGGTTGTCATTTTACGGCTTAGGCGTACCAGAAATGGGATCAGCGATATTTTGTCGTTCATCAGGGCGATATTCGCCACTTCGATAGCGGCTCCGCTTCCGGCCGCACCCATGGCTATTGCAACAGTCGACTGGGCCAGGGCAGGAGCGTCGTTCACGCCATCGCCAACCATGGCTACGGTTTTGTAGCGACCAAGTAATTGTTTGATCACTTCTACTTTATCCTGTGGCAATAATTCCCCGTAAACGGATGTTATTCCGACCTGCGAGGCTACATGATTAACCGCTTTCTTGTTATCTCCGGAAATCATTACCGGTTCAACACCCATATTTTGCAATTCTTTGATGGCGTTCGCACTGTCAGGTTTGACTTCATCGGTCAAACCGATAATTCCCCTGATTTCTCCGTTGCAGCTCACTACAACAGATGTTTTTCCCTGTTCGGAGAGTTGTTCTACAATTTCTTCAACATCCTTGCCAACGGGCTGCTGTTGAGCAATAAAATTCAATCTTCCAACCAAAACCGGTTTATCATCGCATGCCAGGCATATGGATTTGGCTCCTTTCCCCACAATGCTTTCGAACTGGTGAGCCGAATGAGGCTCAAAGCCATGATGTTTGGAAGCGTCGACGATTGCCTGCGCCAAAGGATGTTCCGAAAAGATTTCCGTCCCGGCACTACAAGCGAGTAACTCTTCTTTACTTGTGTTGTTCAGGGGAAAAATATCCGACACAACAGGCTGTCCGTATGTAATGGTACGTGTTTTATCTAAGCCAATGGCGCCAATGCCGGCCAATGCTTCGAGATACCTGCCGCCTTTGACTAATGCACCTTTGGATGATGCGTTTCCAATGGCAGCGTATACAGCTACCGGCGTAGAAATAACCAATGCACAGGGACACGAAATAACCAGCAACGTGATGGCTTGTAACAACCAGTGATCCAGATCCTGTTTCAAAACAAAAACAGGGATAACGAAAATTAATGTTGCCAGGATGATAACAACCGGAGTATATATTTTGGCAAACCGTTGAATAAATTTCTGTGCCTCCGATTTATTTTGCCGGGCATTATAGGTCATTTCCACAATTTTGGCAAAAGTGGTGTCTCCGGCCGGTTTGGTCGTTTTGACTTCAATAAAACCACTCTGGTTGAGTGTTCCGGCAAAAACAACATCGCCCGGTATTTTATCCTTCGGTATCGGCTCGCCTGTGATGGACGATTCATTGACGGACGTTTCTCCGAATTCGACCAATCCATCCAAAGGTATCAAATCATGGGGTTTCACCTGGATGATGGTTTCCACTTCGATTTGCTCGACAGGGACAGTTTGCCCGGTCGATTTAACGGTAGCAGTTTTCGGAGCGTTACTCACTAATGCGTCTAAAGCCGATTTGCTGTTTTCAATTCCGATATCTTCCAATTTTTCTCCCAAAACGTATAGAACGATCACTACTGCGGCTTCGGGATATTCGCCTAAGTAAAACGCAGCGCAAACCGCAATCAGCATCAACAGGTTGATACTCGAGAAATTGAGTCTGAATAATGCTTTCAGCCCATTCCACAATACCTCGTAACCGATTCCCAATATTAATACGGCATATATAAATGGTGCATATGGCATAGGGATGTCGATACCTGCAATTGACAAAATTTCCAATCCGACAGCGAGTCCGACAGCAAGCAACAAGAATACGAATTTCTTATCGTCAAACGGTAACTTCATTATTCTTTTTTTTAGCAAAGAATCTTTTATATGGTTAATGGATATATCACCTAACTAAGTCTCGAAGAGACTTAATGTGAATAACCGTGGGTGAAACCCACGGGACATGAGTTATCTAATATATCCGTCCCTGCAAGGGGCGAACTGTGTCGAGACAGAATGTTCGCCCTTTGCAGGGACGCCATGCAATGGATGTTATTTTGCCACGGGTGTAACCCGTGGTTATTCATATTTGCCCGCTTTGCGGACACATAATAGGTAAAATATCCGATATTCATAATCTTTTTATTACCTAATGCTCCAAATATTGCTTTTTTATCCAACAATACTCAATAAAACCGGATTATATCTTCGGAGCATTTTCCAACAAATAGCGTTCGGCTTCTGCCGACCACATACCATTGTTGGCTTTCAGCAATTCCGTCAACCGGGCAAACATCGGATTGTTATTACCTTTTTCTTCCATTTCGTCCAATGCTATGAGAGGCATATCGATATGGGTATATATCAATTTTTTACCACCAGGAATATGAGGTAAATTGATTGTGGTGTCGATAACGGCATTCAATCCTCCAATATGGGTCACCATGGCAGCCGGGTTGAGCCTGCCATTGGACATCATGTCGAGCGCTTCGATAAGATCGTCGGTATTGCCGCCACTGGTTCCTACGATATGCGTAAAGGCATAGTGTACGTTGTAGAAGTTCAATTCTGCCCTGAAATTCGGGTCCGAGGGGCCTGCGAAGAAATTGAGGCAGCCGTCCATGCCCAGTAAACGGTCGGCCTGTTCTATCACCGGTTTTACGGGAGCAAACACCAATACGTCGTCATAACCTTTGCCTTCGGTGAGACTCATCATGTATGCTTCGGCATCGGGCGTTTTCCCGGTATTGAGATAAATTAGCCGGATACCATTCCGGGCGGCTTCTTCCACGGTATAAATCGAAGCTGCACGTTTCAGACGGGTATCATCAATGTCGGTCACTACCATCAATCCGGGCTTGCGCGGACAGTGGATGATATAGTTGATAGCGGCCAGTCCCATCGGTCCTACGCCTGCCAGAACAGCAAGGTTTCCGCCTTCCTTGATTCCCATTTGGTGGGTGTACACACCGTTGGTTGTATGATAGCTCGCATGGAAAGCCCCGATGACGCATGACATCGGTTCGGCCAACGACCCCAGGAAGAAGGCGTCGCCGGTAAATTCCAGCAGGCAATTCATTTCCATTACCTCGTTGGGAATGATGATATAGGTAGCATCACCGCCGATGTATTGATAGGAATAGCCCGGTGCATTCAAGCTACCTTTATAGTTGAGCGCGGGTTGTATCGAAAATTTCATTCCCGGTCGGAACTTGTCTTGCCACTTCCTGCCTACTTCGACGATTTCACCGCAAAACTCATGTCCGATCATTACCGGATTTTCGGCCACATTCTTAGGAATACGTTTGTGATCGGTTCCCTGTATGGCAGCTTTATAACTCGACATACAAATACTGTCGGAAACAACCTTTGCCAGGATTTCGTCGTCTTTCATTGCCGGCAAATCAAATTCTTCCAGACGGAGATCGTTTTTACCGTATAGACGTACTGCTTTGGTTTTCATGATTATTTATTTGAGAATGATTATACTTTTAACCGGATTCATATGATCATAATTTTCAATACTATGATCATGTAATTGTGTTATTTTTCAGATGGTTACTGATGTTTGACAATCAAATTGATTTTTTGCTTACTTAGAAGCTGTTTGAAAATTGGATACCAATAAAATATATTTTTTATTATATTTTACCACGAAGGCTCAAAGGCTCGAAAAAACTTAGTGTCTTCGTGCCTTTGTGGCTGCTTCATTTGGTATCATTAAAACTCAACGGAATTTTAAACAACTTCTAACTGGATGTGATAAAATCATGTTGATCCTGTATACTATGTCAAATATCCGATTAATTCAACATATTCTGTCCGCCCGTTACCGGGACTGCCTGTCCTGTTTCGTATTCCTGCCCGATGATGTAGACCAGGGCTTTCATGACATCTTCGACGGTACATCCGCGTTTTGCAGGAACCTGCGCTTCGTAGGACGCTTTCACATCGGCGATTGTTTTGGCGCCTGGCACTTTTCCCGCATTCAGGTACTGTACAAACAGCCCCTTTTCCGGATCGCTCCATAACGGGCCGTCAAAAAAATTTCCCGGACATATCGAGTTGACTTTGATACCATAAGGCATCAACTCCATGGCAAACGATTGGGTAAGCCCTATGCCGCCGAATTTTCCCCCGGCATATGCGAAATTCTTGTTGCTGCCTTTCAATCCCGACTTCGAATTGATCTGGATGATATCAGTGAAATATCCGGGTTTGTATTTGGTCTGTAATTTCAGTACCTCCGAAGCGTATTTGGCACATATGAAATAACCGGTATAGTTAACTTTAGTCATCAGTTCGAATGTTTCGGGAGTCATCTCATCGAGGCCGCCGGCACGCAGGATTCCTGCATTGCTGATGAATACGTCCAGGCCGCCGAACTGTTTGACGGTTTCCGCAATCAGCCGTTTTACCGATGTGGCATCCGACACATCCGTTTTGATAAATACGGCGTGGTTTTTCTTTGCAGATGCATTTAGCCTGTCGACCATTTGCAAGCCTGCTGCTTCGTTGAGATCGGCTACCACCACATGAGCATTCTTGGTAATCATCTGTTCTGCGATGCCACCGCCAAAACCCTGTGCGCCACCGGTCACTACCACAATCTTGTTCTCTATCCCGCTACCCGAAACATTTCCCTTTGATACGGCGCGACGGTAATTCTCCACTTCCCAATTGTCGATAAAGGCGATTTCGCGATCGTCCATGAAATGCGGGCCACCGAAGTTATTCGAATAACGGCTTATTTTCAATAAATCTTCGAACACATCCAATGCAATATTCACCGAACGGTGGTTATCTTCAACGCCAACCAATCCCAAGCCTTTCAAGAGAATAATTTTCGGGTCGTAACCGTATGATCTGCGGTATTGTTCCAGTTTGGTTTGAAACTCAGCAATGGCGTCTCCGGCTGTTCCGGTGTTCTCGATAAATAATGGACGAGCTTTACAATACACAATAATATCCGGCGTAAAGGGGGCCATTGCTCCCGCAACAGACTGTGTATCCTTGCAAAAATCAGCAATCAGCGTATTGTTGCGTATTGTTGCGATTTTGACATTTTCTCCGGTCGATAATAACATGCGGATGGCTGGCATGATATCGGCTACTTTATCTTCTACCGGAAGTGTATCAATCTTTTGCCTGTTGGTAATCCGTGCTTCGATCTTGTCAACAACTTGCCGGTATATTTCTTTGATTTCGGCAGTAGTATCAGCCGATGCAAAAATACCGTGGTTTTCCAACAATATGACGTGCGGGTCGGTGTCGTGTGTTTTCCGGTATTTCAATAACTCGCTTTCTACCTTTTTGAACAACACGTAGCCCGGGTCAGTGTATGGAATATACAGAACGTTGCTGTCAAAGAGTTCTTTTGCCACGGTGCCGGCTTGTTGCGAGCAGAGCAATGCATTAACGACTGTCGGGTGCGTATGTACAACAAACCGGTAACGGATAATGTCGTGCAGGGAAGTTTCCACGGATGGACGCAACATCTTTTCAGGTTCGATGCTGGCACGGAACAAGTCGGTTTTGATTTCCTGTTCGCGTTGATCGGAATTATCACTGTAACGCTTGGTAGCGATGCGACCGAGCTTTTCCCGGTCGAGCACGGCAAATCCACTTTCGGTAATTTCTCCCAGAGTGGTACCACTGGCTTTTACCCAAAGACAGTCGACGGTTTTGAATGACGTGTTGCCTCCTCCGGCAATTACATAGTCACTGTCCTTTCCGTAAAACTGTGATATCTCAATCAAATCTTGAATCTCTTTCATTTTGTCAATATATGAACAAATTATTAATCAGCTAAATATACAAACGGAAAATAAAGATGTATATACAAGTTGAATTGGACAAAGATATATTTTATATTTTATAATAGAGATTATCTAGATTAGAATTTTACGATATGTTAAAATTTATCCATGGACAGGATTTACAAGATTGCCGAAGGCGATTTATCTTGTAAATCCTGTCTAATGAATCAGAAATAATCAATCAAAAGCAGACCAATCTCGCCGGTCCAATCAGCCCTGACGCTTGCAGCGGCGAATCGGCTTTCCACTGGCTGTTGCCCGATTGTACCTTGCGTTCTTTTTCAGGTAGTCTTTGGTCTCCAATCAAACGGTTCATCCATGTATTGACTACTTCTACTTCCACCGTGTTGTCGCCTGTTTTGATGTATGATGTTATGTCTGTACGGTAGGGGGCAGTCCACACTCCGCCTGCATATTGCCCGTTTATCTTTATTTTGGCCATTGTGTTCACTTTGCCAAGATCAAGATATAGCTTTTTCCCTTTGGGTATTTCCTTTACAGGGAGGTTGTTTTTATAGACCGCTGTTCCTGAAAAATAGCGGATACGGTCGTCGCTGTGTTGCGACCAATCCTGCAATTGTTCGAAAATGACGGGTTCGGCCGGGCCGCGTTTGATTTCGTCCGACTCGAAACGTACTTCCCAGGGAGAGGTAATAGAGGTTAAAATTTCCGGCTGGGGATAGTTGGCGTCAAGACCGGATGCCGACGGTTTACCTTTTGCACGGAAAACAATAAAGGCGCTTTCGAGTGGCTCCAACTGTATGGGAACAGTGGTTATTTCTCCTGCCTGTTCAAAAGCTGATAATGGACGGATAGCGCCTGAAGTGGCATCCCACAGTTCGGGTTTCATGCCGGTTACTCTGAATTGTGGATTAATCCGGATGGTTTCTTCGTTTTGGTTGGAAATAAAATAGATGTCGTTGCCATCGACGGTGCGATGGGTATAGAGCACCGGTTCGCCATCAGCAAAACGGCAATCAGGTACTACTTTCAACAGCCCAAAGGCTTCTTCCATACTCATGCCGATTAATATAAGCCCTTTGCCGTAGCTGCGTTGTTTGACTGAAAGATCGCCCCACATTTTACCGGCCAACGACCGTACTTGATTGTCGACTTCAGGATATCCCTTCATGCTGGGCGAACGACTTGGCGGAGGACCGAGGATAACAGCTCCTTCGGCTACCAATTGTTCGATTTTTTGCAGCACTTCGGGACGCATGGTTTCCAGCTTGGGCAACACCAACAGACGGTACGACGTGCCATGCGGCAACACCAGTCGGCCATCTTTTACAGCAAGGTCGCGGACAATTACTTCGCCATTGATGTAGTCGAACGAGTATCCTTTGGGGATTTCAGGATCGCGAACCCCGGTCATTTTAGGCGCATCTTCACCGATAAAATATGCGACGTCGGCTACATTGAGACCTTGCTGGAGCATAAAATTACAACGTTTGAGATATTGTACAAACAAATCCATCTGGCTGAACCAAGTGTTTTTCCGGTTGAATTCATTACCAAACCATGCATCTACGCCGGGATACCTGTCCTCGTAAGCCTGCTGGATGTAGACATGTAACAGGGTGTTGTTGATCCCTTCGGTAAACGACCAGTCGCCGCGCCGTTTCATGGTCGCCGGATAACGACTGTAGCCACGTCCGGCACAGGTGAATGATTCGGCCGAAACTTTCCGTTTGCCATAGATATGAGCACAGGATGAGGCTGCACGGTTTTCGATATCACCCAGGTTACCTTCGCTCCAGAATTCTCCGCCAATCTCATCCGATTGACCGCCGTATTGCAGGAATTCCCCGGGAAATCCCCAATGACCGTAATTTTCCAGCCATGTTGTGAGGCCGTGTTTATGACCTACTTCACGCAAGCCGCCTACGTAATCGTATGATACCTTGTCGGCTACCAACCGGCGGACATCCCAAAGGAAACGGTCGGACAGATCGGGATTACCAATGGTATAGCCTTTGAAAACAGGAAGGAATGGCGTCGGATCATAACCATAGCGTTGTTGGAATTCCGAAAGAAAACCATCGGTGAAATTCTGACCTCCGGTTTCGTAGCTATCTTCCACGATCACTTTCCACGATTTGCGGTCGGCTGCCGGAACACGTTCGATGATTTTACCAAGGAAGGCATCAAAATGGCTTGTAACATGTTCCTTGCTCATCTTGTCTACTTCCAGTCCCACTCCTTCGGGTGATGCCGGTGCATTGGTCACTCCTGTGGGCGCCATGCTGGTGCGCATGATGATCCATTCGCCTTCGGGTACATCCCAGGTTAGCGTTCCATCTGTCGCCAGAAATTGCGAAATATCCCGGACTTGCCGTGGATCGATCAGTTCGGAAGCATCATTTACTGCGGGTTGAGCATCCCAAAGGTAGTCGTGCCAATAGGGTAGGGGAGAGGGGAACATTTTTGCCAGTGACTTTTCGGCATAACGTTCCACCACCGGCGTAGGAGTCAATACTATTTTACGGAGAATGCTTCCTTTATAGTTACGGTCGAAGCAGACACGGAACTCCGAAGCAGTGACTTCCGGAAACGAAACAGCGACAGGAGCCAACGGTTCGAAACCCACATTTAAACTGGTGTTTTTGCGA
Source organism: Bacteroidales bacterium (assembly GCA_031551645.1). Lineage (GTDB taxonomy): Bacteria > Bacteroidota > Bacteroidia > Bacteroidales > UBA4181 > JAIRLS01. The sequence continues at coordinate 75,816 of JAVBNI010000066.1, forward strand.
TCAATGGTAAATTTGTGAATCGTTTTGAATTCATTGCCGACTTTTGCCTGCAATTCGCATTCGGAGAAGAACCGGTCTTCCGGGTAGACAACCAGGCTACGGGCCACAGCAGGTTGTGGCAGGCTGAGTGTAATCTCCATACGGGCTTCATTCATGAATTTATTGATCGGGCCCGAAACCTTTCCTTTATCGAATAAGTTTTCCATGTAATCTTTTATCACAGGCCAGGCGAGAACCTTCACAACCTGGAAATCCTTGGCAGGCTGTTCCAGCTTTCGCGAAAGCTTTTGCGGACCTTTCACCCGGGTTTCCGACGAAGCCAGGTAACGCATCGCCTGTTCCGGTTTGATCCATGGGCCTCCCGACTGGCTCCATCCCGGGCTGTTGAAAATCCCGATTTCGATATTCAGTTCCGTAGCCGTTTTCAGGGCCGTATGCATGATATCCCACCATTCGTCGGTAAAAAGTTTGATATTCCCGTAAGGATATTCCTTTTGAGTCAATCCGATGTTACCGATAAAAGCCCGGTTGATTCCGGCTTTCTTCATCGATTGAAGGTCTTTCACGACGGCTTCCTTGGAAATATTGTCATTGATCCAGTACCAGTAAACACTGGACTGTACGCTGTCGGGTATTGTAACAAAACCACGCTCGATGGCTGAAAAATCACCGGATGATGGCGATGATTGGCAACTGGTGATGAAAAACAGGCATATTGCTGTTATCAATGCAAAAAAAGACTTCATAATGGTATTATTTTGTTGATGCAGGAACAAAGAAAATCAAAAAAATGAAGTTTCTTGTCCGGGTAGCTTGTAAAATTTACGCAACCGATTGCGAATTTATTTTTTCAAATCAAATTTTTCTTTGACAATCACGCTTGCATACCGGCTTGGGAATGCTGTGAAAAATCCCGAAATAGTGATAGCGTCCGGTAGATCGATACAACGGATATTGGTTTCTACATTGGCAGGCGGGCCTCCGAAAATAGGATTGAAACCCCTTATTTCAGACTGGACATTACTGATATAAGTAGCATATTCTTTAGAAATAGCATTAATATTTAATGTCACCTTATCGCCGACATGAAGTATTTCGCCTTCGTCTTCATCTCTCTGGTCAAGATAATAACATGGTACGCCATTCATATATGTACCATTGAAAAACAAGTCATCCATTACGAAGAACTTATTAATGGTCGGATTGGTAACGGAATCGTTAATAGAAACAAATATGCTGTAAAAATTTTCTTCCGGTTCATCCTGCGCATATAGAAGTATTTCCACGTAGTCCTTTAAAATGGTGGAAGGCTGCAAACTGATCGAGTCGATGTAATTGATGTTGGTGAGATATGCCGACGCTTGGTAATGTTCCTGAACATGATCGTTATCGAAATCAAGCAATATATCCAGGGTATAGGTTTTACCACAAATACCGTAAATGTCCGCATTCGTTTGGTACAATCCGGGCACGGTGTCATTTTCCACCAATGGAATGATGGTGTCATCTGTTAGAAGACGTACTTCGGCATTACTGATCCCTTCGGGGCTGTCGGTGACAAAATATCCTGCTGAACGGGTGATGCGTATCGAATGCTGCATGGTATCGGTAGTGATGTAACCGTAAATGACCAATCTGGGAGGGGCATCTTCGGTTTCGATGTCGATACGCTCGGTACACGATGCAATAAAAATAACAAAAACAACAAGCCAGACAGGACTTGTTGTGAATAAAAATAATGATTTGATCTCCCGGAACATCCCGCAAAGATAAATCAAATAACCGACAAAACTACCGAAGCAGCTTTTTCTGAGGGCATAGCGTCGTCAGGCTTCAATTTAAGAAGATATTTCTGCGCTTCGTCCATTTGGGCCTTTGCTTTGTCAGGGTGCTGCATCAGTTCCAGCACTTTGGGCGTGATTAATCCTTCGCGGCAATTTTCCAGTACAAACTCAGGAATGATAAATTTGTCCGCCAGAATATTGATCAGGTTGGCATATTTTGTACCCGCAAAATGCTTCAATATCTTGTTGGTAACAAAACCAAATTTATATGTGATCACATGAGGCGTTCCGAAGGCTGTTAATTCCAACGATACCGTTCCCGAGGCGGCAAGAGCAAACGTGCTTGCCTGGAAAGCATTGTAACGTTCGTATTGTCCCAGTACAATACAATGAGGTATTTCCAAGTCGGCAAAAGCTGCCTTCACCTTGTCGGATATGGCTTCTACCGAAGGAATAACCAAGAATAAGTCCGGATAGACTTTCACGATCTCCCGTAAGACTTGTTTGAAAACGGGGATCAACCGTTTGATTTCACTGTGGCGACTTCCCGGTAATACGGATATCAATGTGCATTTTTCGGGTATTCCGTACCTTGTCTTGAAAGCAATATCATCATGGAGCAGGTTGGCCGTATTTTCGATCACCGGATGTCCGACAAATGTACAGGATAATCCGTATTTTTCGAAATATGGCGGCTCATAAGGAAGCAGCGTCATCAGCCGGTCGACGAGTTGAGCAACGGTTTTGGCGCGTCCTTTTTTCCACGCCCACACTTGGGGTGCGACGTAATGCACTTTAGGAATTGTAATTCCTTCTTTTTTCAATCGGGCAAGTACTTGGTGGACAAATCCCCAACTGTCGACAGTTACCACCACAGCAGGTTGCTTTTCCCTGATGTCAGCCACCACCTGTTTTACCCGCTTCAAAATAAGCGATAATTTGGGTATTACTTCCACGATCCCCATTACCGATATTTCGGAGATATCGAAAAGGCTTTCGAAACCCATGGCGATCATGGTTTCTCCGCCCATACCGGCAAACCGGATGCCTGGTTCCTTTTCGCGTAAGGCCCGCATCAACCTCGAAGCGAGTAAATCGCCCGATGGCTCTCCGGCAATGATGTAAACTAACTTTTGATCGATGATATCAATTTTTAATATTCAATTACTTTCGGTGAAATCGCTTACGCTAAGTTGGCTTTGTTATTCGCTTCGCTCATGAGATCGACTATCGCCTAAGTTCGTCGGGCTAAAGGCTCTTTCACTCTTCACGGATATTCATTCCTATGATAAATATTCCCGATTCGTCGGCCATTTTAATAACGGCTTCGCGTTCGATCAGAAGAATCCCCCCGGCTTCGACAGCGATTCCTTTAATGCCATATTTTTTAAGCTGTTCGATGGTTTTCAGGCCGATAGCAGGCAAATCGACGCGCATATCCTGTCCGGGTTTGAGTACTTTCACCATTACAGGCGCTTTGCCGGCTTTTTTCACCGTGGCGGCACGCGAAAGCATCATATCCGTACCTTCGATGGCTTCGACAGCCAGTACCATGCCTTCCTGTACCACTACTGCTTGTCCGACGTCAACAGCACCTAAAGCCTTTGCTACCGTAATACCGCGCTTGATGTCGTCCATATCTTCCGATGAAGGTTTTACTTTCCCGTAAAGACCTTCGGAAAACATCATTTCGGGCACTACTTCTTCAATGCCCACCACCTTGAAACCGTGATTTTCGATTTCATCCATTACGGCGCGGAACATACTGTCGTCGCTCATCCTTTTTATGGCTAACTTTGCCATGAGCTTCATACCACCCCAATCGGGAATCAATTCCTTGAATGAAGGACGTTTGATCCCTCCGGCCAAAACCACATTCTGTACCTGGTTGTTTTTAAATGCCTTCAACATTTTACCTGCTTCACCAATGGAGGCAAAAATGTGGGGGACGTCTTTTAGTTGGTCTTCGGTTGCGTAAGGTTCGATACCTACAACAAATATTTCGATTCCGTTTTTACTACAATATTTAATGATTTCTACCGGCATCATTCCGCCGCCGGCAAGCATTCCCAGTTTCTTTTTATCCGACATGGATGTGTTTTTTTTGTGAAAAAATATATTTACGGATGCAAAAATAATAAATATGTAAACGATCAATGTATTTTTATCAAAAATATTAAAATAATTGTTGTTTCAATTACATTTTATCGATATTTTTAATGAATTATGAAATAATTGTAATTATATGTGCATAAAAAATGATAAATTGATTTCATATTTTTAAGTGTTAAACATAAGTTAAGTAATTGAAAGAGGAAAGGACAGTGACAGTGGGCAGCTTGCCCGAACACGAAGTGGGCGGGTTGAATTGTTGAATAACTGAATGATTGAATAATTGAATTTTGAAATCTTTGAATTGTGTGGCAGTTGAAAATTGAAAATTAATAATTACTGCTTTTGCGTTAATTTTTAACAGTTTAATAAATTGGATTTTATGTTTTTTATCTTGCTTATTTTAAAATACTTACAAAAATATGACTACATAAAAATTGTAATATTTTTATATTTATCTTGTTTTTAATTTCAAATCAAAAAACCATAGACGAATTGTATTTGGCTATAAATAAGCGCATTGGAATTAAATAATAAAAGTTAACGCAAAAGTACTAATTAATAATTAATAATTAATAATGCGAATCAAGGATTGGATGATTCTTATTGATCAGCGTGAAAAGCTGTATTTTCATTCCCTCGGGTTGCGCTTAGCTTACCCGAGGAAAAAATACGCATCTTACCTGCCTGCAAGGTAGAACCATATCAAAA